>NZ_JBEOUR010000003.1:0-101297 GCF_040302605.1 Microbacterium sp. NPDC097977 | reverse complement strand
CACCGCGGTCTGATCACCGCGGCGGGCGAGGACTCCGGTGTGTGGGACAACTCCGCGGCCGCCTTCGCCGCGGCACATGCCGCAGGGGCGGAGTACATCGAGACCGACTGTCAGGTCACCTCCGACGGCGATGTCGTGCTCTTCCACGATGCGACCCTGCTCCGACTCGCCGGCGATCCTCGTGCCGTGAGTGACGTGCGGACGCGGGAACTGGCGCGTATCCTCTCGGAGCATGGCGGGCTGCTCACCGTGGCGGACGCCCTCGATTCCTTCCCCACCACCCGTTTCAACATCGACGTCAAGACCGACGCCGCGGTGGTCGCTCTGGGGCCGACCCTGACGAACCACACGCACCGCGTGCTCGTGACGAGCTTCTCGGATGCGCGTCGACGAGCCACCGTCGCCGCTGTGCGTCGCGCAGGTGCCGCTCTGCGCCCCGCGACGTCCGCGGGCAGCGGCGTGATCGCCACGGTGCGGATGCTCTCGGCGCTCCGTCTCTCCCCCGCGCGGGTGCTTCGCGACATCGATGCCCTGCAGATCCCCGAACGCCACCGCGGTCTTCTCATCCTCACCCCCGCCCTGCTGCGTGCCGCGCGGCGGCACGGTGTCGAGGTCCACGTCTGGACGGTGAACGATCCGGCCGACATGCGACGGCTTCTCGACGCAGGGGTGGACGGCCTCGTCTCGGATCGCGCAGACGTCGCGCTCGACCTCATCGGCGGCTGAGCGCGCCACGCCGTGGCCCGCCTTCGGCGCTGGGACTCCGCTGTGAATAGCGCCGAGAACCCGCTCCTGTGGATGAAGCGCACAGGCTGGAGCGTTATACCTGACACGACGAGAGGACCACACAATGGCAGATCGCAGCCTACGCGGCATCCGACTCGGCGCCCAGAGCCTACAGAGCGAAGAGGGCGTCGTCTTCATGGAGCGCCGTGAAACCACCTACATCTGTGACACCTGCGCCCATGTCACGAACCTCATGTTCTCGGCGGACGCGGAGCCGCCGCAGACCTGGGAGTGCCGCGCCTGTGGAGCAGAGGCACGCCTGAGCATCGACGGCAAGGCCGTCACGCTCGACGCCACCGACGAGAAGGCCGCGCGTACGCACTGGGACATGCTGCTGGAGCGTCGCAGCCGGGCCGAGCTCGAGGAGCTCCTCGAGGAGCGCCTCGCCTTCATCCGCGCCCGCCGCGGCGCCGGAGAAGACCCGACCCGCGAGAAGATCGGCGCCTAGGGTCGCCGGGCGCGCAGCCACCCGAACAGCAGCGCGCCGATCCCGCCCCACAGCAGCAGCTGCTGGATCCACGGTCCCAGGACCACGCCAGCCGTCAGGCCGGAACGCAGCTCGACATCCTCGAGCAGCGCTCCGGCCTTTCCTGCATCCAGGCTCGACACCGTCGAGCCGTCCGGGCGGATCACCTGACTGGTGCCCACCGTCGAGATGTTCACGACGCTGCGCCCCGTCTCCATCGCACGCATGCGCGCGAACGCCAGCTGTTGCAGATTCTCATCCGTACCGCGGAAGTCCGCGTTGTTCGTCTGCAGGACAAGTACTTCGGCACCCTGCGCGAGGCCGTCGTAGATCACGTCGTCGTAGATGACGTCGAAGCAGATCGCGAGGCCGACGGCCACGCCGTCGACGTCGATCACCGGAGAGTTGGATCCTGGCGTGTAGTCCCGTTGGATGAGACCGATCAGATCGGGGGCGAGGGCGTTGAAGACCGGACGGTCCGGCACATACTCGCCGAAGGGCACCGGGTGGCGCTTGTCGTGGATCTGCTCGGCGGTGCCGTCCTGCTGCCACAGCATCGAGGTGTTGTAGTACAGGCCCTTCCGCTCGGTGGGGGCGTTGGCGAGCAACGGGGCGCCGATCCGTGTGGCGACGAGGGACATCCGCCGCGCGAGCGTGTCGGAGCGGAACGGATCGAGGTCCAGCGAACCCTCCGGCCAGACCAGGAGATCGACGTCCTCGCCGTACAGCGGTTCCGTCGCATCCGTCTGCGCCTGGACGATCGAGTACGGCTCGCGCTGATCGAAGTACCCGCTGGGCCCGTTCCCCTGCACGGCGGCAATGCGCATCGTCCCGCTGTCCGTGGTCGGGAAGAGCGGCGTGAGAAGCAGCACGACCGTGACAATCACCGGGGCGATGAGAGCGGTCGGGCGCTTCCACACCCGTAGGCGCACGGTCTCGATGAGCACCGCGACCAGGAACACCATCAGGAAGCTGAGACCGCTCACTCCGACCCACGATGTGACCGGCGCCAGCGGACTCTCGGCCTGACTCATCCCCAGACGCGCCCACGGGAACCCACCGTAGGGCCAGGTGCCGACGAACAGCTCACGACCGACCCACAGGGCCGCCACGACCGCGGGGAGCATCAGCAACCGCACCGCAGGGTGGGATGACACCCGCGGTATCCAGCGGTAGGCCAGCGTGATCAGGATGAGCGCCAGCGCGGTCAGCATCCCCTCGAGCACGCTCAGCGCACCCCACGGGATCGGACCGAGATAGCGCGAGGTCCATGACACGAGCAGGGCGAAGAAGAGGATGCCGTACACGGCGCCGACGAGCAGCGCTCCCCCGGCCCGACGACCGATGAGGGCGACGAGAAGCAGCGCCGTGGCGGGGAACGCGAGTGCCCACACCGCGACGTCCGGATAGGAGAGATCCATCAGGAGCGCTGCTGCCGCGGCCGCGGGAAGTGCGAGAGACAGGGGCAGCAGAGGGCGCTGTCGCGCGGGGAGATCGGTCATCTATCCAGTTCTCACATCGAGGAGTACGCGACGATGCCCCTGCGGACGCCGTCGAGCGCGGTTCGAGCGGTACGCGCCAACGTGCCGTCCTCAGCCACGATCGAGAGCTGGTCGAGCAGATCGATGGTCTGCTTGGCCCAGCGCACGAAGTCACCGGCGGCCATGTCCGCATCGACGAGGACGCGGTCGAGCATCCCGCCGCGGGCCCAGGAGTGCATCGCACCGGCGAGCCCGGCAGCAAGAGGCTCGGATCCCGGAAGGTGGTGGTCCTTCTCGAGGTCGTCGAGTTCCGCCCAGAGCGTGGTGGTCTTCTCGTAGGCGGTGCGGAAGGCCCCCCGGGGCAGGTCCCGCTCCCCCGCGTTCGCCTCGTCGCGCCGCGGCTCGTACACGAGACAGCAGGCCATGGCGGCGAGTGACGGCGCATCCAGCGTGTTCCACAGGCCCTGGCGGAGCGACTCCGCCACGAGCAGGTCGCGCTCCCCGTAGATGCGGCGCATCGTGCGTCCGGCATCCGTGAGCGTCGTCACGTCGTCCTCGTCGCGCTGGAGGTAGTCCAGGGTCTCGAGGACCTCGACGACGCGGTCGAAGACCCGCGCGACCGTCCCCGTCCTCGTCTCGATCTGGCGGCGCGTGCGATCGGTCTGCCGCTTGAGCTTCCAGTACCGTTCGGCCCAACGCGCGTGCGCTTCGCGATCGGGGCACCGGTGGCAGCCGTGGCGCTGCATCCTGTTCCGGAGGCTCTGGATCTGCTTCATGCGCTTGTCGCGCGATGCCCGCGGCGCATTCGCGTCCTGGCGGTTCTTCTTCTCGAGGTCGCTGAGCTCACGGCGGATCGACGCGTAGTCGAGGAAGTCGCCGTGGTCGCAGGCCATCGCCGCCCGGTATCCCTCGAGCGACTCCTCGGCCTCACGGACCTGTCGGGCGAGCCCGACCACCGCGCGATCGGCCTGGAACTGTGCGAACGAGGACTCCAGGATCTGGCGCGCGCGCACCTTGCCGAACAGGTCGATCAGGTTGACGGCCATGTTGTAGGTCGGTCGGAAGCTGGAGTTCAGCGGATACGTGCGGCGCGAGGCGAGCGCCGCGACCGCCTGCGGATCCATCCCCTCGGTCCACTGCACCACCGCATGACCTTCGACATCGATGCCGCGTCTGCCGGCGCGGCCGGTCAGCTGCGTGTACTCCCCCGAGGTGATGGCCACGCGCGCTTCGCCGTTGAACTTCTCCATCTTCTCGAGGACGACGGTGCGTGCCGGCATGTTGATGCCGAGCGCGAGGGTCTCCGTCGCGAAGACGACCTTCACGAGCTTGCGCTTGAAGAGGTCTTCGACGACCTCCTTGAAGGCGGGGAGCAGACCGGCATGATGCGAGGCGACGCCGCGTTCGAGGTTGTCCAGCCACTCCCAGTACCCGAGCACTCCGAGGTCCTCGTCCTGCAGTGACCGTGTGCGCTCTTCGACGATGGCACGGATCTCGACGCGCTCCTCAGCGGTCGTCAGGCGCACCCCCGATCGACGCACCTGCTGCACGGCCGCATCGCAGCCGACGCGGCTGAAGATGAAGAAGATCGCGGGGAGGAGGTTGGAGCGCTCGAGCAGACGGATGACGTCGGGTCGATCCATCCGCTCGATGCGTCGCACGTTCGCCGCACGCACGGGACGGCGCCCGCCGCGTGGAGGGCGCTGCGCCTGCCTACCCGCGTGCCGATTGCTGCGGTACGACTGCGCGTCGCGGTTGTTGTCGTAGTTCGAACCGGTGAACGAGCGGATGCGCATCAGCTCCTGGTTCACCTGCGCGGTGGCGATGCCCGCGCGGTCGTCGAACAGCGGCAGCAGGTCGTCGCGGACGAGGACGTGCTGCTCCAAGGGCACGGGGCGGATCTCGGAGACCACGACCTCGGTGTCGCCGCGCACGGTGTCGAGCCAGTCGCCGAACTCCTCGGCATTCGAGACGGTGGCACTCAGGGACACGAGGCGCACGTGCGCCGGAAGATGGATGATCACCTCTTCCCACACCGCCCCTCGGAACCGGTCGGCGAGGTAGTGGACTTCGTCCATGACGACGTAGCGCAGGTCGCGCAGCGCGGCGGAATCCGCGTAGATCATGTTGCGCAGCACCTCGGTCGTCATCACGACGATCCGCGCGTTGCCGTTGATGTTGGTGTCACCGGTGAGCAGACCGACGTCGTCGGCGCCGTACACCTCGACGAGCTCGCGGAACTTCTGATTCGAGAGCGCCTTCATCGGCGTCGTGTAGAACGCCTTGTCGCGCGGCGTCTGCATGGCGAGGTGGATCGCGAACTCGCCGACGATCGTCTTCCCGGCGCCCGTCGGCGCGGCGACGAGCACACTGCTGCCGTCTTCGAGCGCATGACAGCCCTCGATCTGGAACGGGTCGAGGTCGAACCGCTGCCGGGCGGCGAACGCCGCCGTCGCCGGGTGGCCGGATGCCTGCCGCGCGGCCGCGTATCGCTCCGACGGAGAGCTCATGCGGTCACTGGCGTGATGCCTGCGGCCTCATCGCGCTTGCGTTTGCGACGATCGAACAGCATCGAGATCAGCGTCGCGGCGAAGTAGAGCACGATCATCGACCCCATCAGCAGCAGCATCGAGAACACATCCGCGGGAGGCGTGGTCACCGCGGCGAACACCGTGCAGACCAGGATTGCGACACGCCAGCCCTTGAGGATGTCGCGGCCCGACACGATGCCCGCGAGGTTGAGCGCGACGAGGAACACGGGGAGGACGAATGCGATGCCGAGCACCAACAGGAACTTGAAGACGAAGTCGTAGTAGATCGCGTAGTCGAAGAACTGGGCCATGCCCTTCGGCACGAAGCCGGCCATGATCTCGATCACGTGCGGGAGCACGAAGAACGCGACCGTGCAGCCGCCGAAGAAGAGCGGGACGGCGGCGCCGAGAAAGCCCCAGGTGTACTGGGTCTCCTTCTTCGTGAGGCCGGGCATCACGAAGGCCCAGACCTGCCACAGCCAGACGGGCGCGGAGATCAGGAGACCGATCGCGAAGGCGATGCGCATGCGGAGGTCGAAGCCACTCGTCACGGTGGTGAAGTTCAGTCCCGTGTACTCCCGTCCCGCCTCGGCGGCGATGGTCCGGATGGGCACGGAGAGCAGCTCGATGATCGGCTCGGTCACGATGAAGGCGACGATCATGCCGACGACGAGCGCGCCGGCCGCGATGAACAGTCTCTTACGCAGTTCGACCAGATGCGCGCCGAGAGACATCCGCCTGTCGCGACCGGGGGCCTCCTGGTCGGCGGAATCGAGAGCGGACACGACCTATGCGGATCGAGGAGGCTGACCCGGATCGGTGTCGCGAGCCGTGACCGTGGTGTCTGCGACGGTGGCCGCAGGCGTCGGTGCGACCGGTTCCGCGGCGTCCGTCGCGTCCTCGTTCTTCATCGCCTTCATCTCGCCCTTGAACACCCGGGCGGACTGTCCGAGGCTCTTCGCCAGTGCCGGCAGCTTCGCAGCACCGAAGAGCAGCAGGATGACGGCGAGGATGATCAGCAGATGTGGCCAACCGAAAGCGCCCATGATTCTCCTTCGTCGTTTCGTGCCAGTCTAACCGGCGTTGTCGCCGTCCGGGTGGCGATACAGCGCGAGTCCCGCGTCCGCCCATTCCCGAGCGGCCGTGCGGGCGATCCCCGGGTCCACCACTTCGAGCGCCCCGCCGAACCTTGCGGCGAGTCTCTTGATCCCGCGGGGGTCGGCGAGGTGGAGCCGCGCGGTGACGATTCCGTCGCGGATCTCGACGTTGTCCGCCGTGAGGAAGTCACCCAGGAGCGGCGCGACGCGCTCGGGCACGCGCACGCGCACCTCGCCCTCGTCGTCGACGGCAGAGAACGCCTCGGGGACGTGCTCCCCCGCGTGAGTGATCGGGATCTCGGTGAGTCGCGCATCGCTCACGCGATCGAGATGGAAGGTGCGCATCGCCTCCCGGGTGTGGCACCACCCCTGGAGATACCACTGCGCGTTCGTGATGATCACCTGCACGGGGTCGACCGTGCGTGTCGTGGGCGCGGCATCCGGCGCCTGATAGGTGAAGGAGACGGCGACGCCCTTCTGGACGCCTCGGGAGACCACCTGACGGACCTCGTCGACCGCGCTGGGCGCGACCACGACCTCGGCAGGCGCGTCGGCCGCACCACGGGACAGCTTCGAGATGAGCCCGGAGACCAGGCCGGAGTCGGACACGGCGGGCACGGCGGCGACCATCTGCAGTCCGGCGAGGAGAGCGGCGGCCTCGCGAGCGGTGAACCGCGGAACGCGGCGGAGGGCGACGTCGTTCGTGATCTCGATGACGTCCTCCTCGTCCAGGAGGTCCCAATTGATGTCGAACATCTCCTGCGGCTGCTGCCAGAAACCCGAATCGCCGGGCAGCCCGATCACGGTCAGCTTCTCGACCATCTGGCGCATCTCGGCGGGCGTCACGCCGAACTCCTCGGCGGCCTCGGCGAGGGACACCTGTCCGTGCTCGAGCAGGTACGGGACGAGAGTCAGGTAGAGCCGGACCCTGTCGGAGGCGAGCAGCGGCTTCGGCTGTGCGCTCATCGCGTCGCTCCGATCTCCGCGTTCGTGTCGACCACGGCACGCAGCCGGTGGACGACGGCGTCCCTGAGGGCGGCAGGCTCGACCACGCGCACCTCGGGGCCGTACGACGCGATCTCGTCGGCGAGGATGTGCAGGTCGACGAACGGCACGAGGATCCCCTGCGTGGGGGCGGGCCGGGCCCGGCGTCCGAGACGCAGGGACGCCTCGGTTCCCGGTGTGACCTCGAGCAGCGCGGAGTTCTGCGCGGCGACGTCCTGGAGTCCCCGCAGGGCCCGCTCCCCCGCGCCTTCGCGGAGTGCCGCATCGAAGGTCGTGGCGGTGATCCTCACGTCTCCGACGATCCTGCTCAGCAGGAACATCCGGTCCTCCTCGATGTCGACATCGACGCCGAACACGTGCCAGCGCGCCTCGTAGTCGACGAGGGCGAGCGGACGGATGCTGCGTCGGCGCGACGCATCCTCACCGGGCTTCAGGTAGTCGAACGTCACGACGCGGCTCTTCTCGATCGCGTCCTGCAACGGGGCGAACGCGGCATCCCGGGCGGTGATGCGCGGCGCGAAACCGATGATCGGCTCATCGCCGTCGATGCCGAGCGCCCGGATCTTGCGGACGCCGGCCTTCGCATCGCCCGACGCCGACTCCGCACTCCACACACTGCCGGCGAGCTGCAGCACGGCGAGCTCGGCCGGTGTGAACTCGATGTCGCCGGGCAGATCGTATTCCGCCTGCGGAATGCGGTAGCGGGCTTCACGGAGATCGTGGGGATCGGCCTGGTCGCCGATCGTCTCGACGGGCACGCCGAGCGTCCGGAGCTCGTCCTTGTCCCGTTCGAACATCTTCTCGAGCGCATCGGCGCGCACGCCCGCATGGGCGCGCTGTCGATACCCCGAGACGTTGTCGAGGATCTGCTGCTTGGTGAGCCCGATCTCCGTGGCCATGAGCGCCACGACGAGGTTCGTCAGGCGCTCCTCCGCGGGGATACGGGCAGCCATCACGGAGCCGGGACGGGGACGATACCGAGGATGTCTACGACGATGGCGGTGGCGGGGTTGCCGTCGGCGGCGGGCGCGACGACCAGCACCTGCGATCCGACCGTCGCACCGACGAGCTCCTTGGCGGCGAGACCGATGTTCGGCTCGGCCCCCCAGGTGGTGGTGGAGACGGTCTTGTCGTCCCAGCCCACGGCCATGATGTTCGTCACGATCGTCGAGCCCTTCTCGACCTTCTCGCCGTCGCCCTTGATGAGCGTCTGCTTCTGGGCGGACGTCGGTGCGGCGCTGTCCGGGATGATCACGCCGGGGGTGCCGTCGGGTGCACGCACCACCGTCGGCATGCCACGGGCGTCGTTGAACTGCGATGCACCCTCGGCGCGGGCCCGGTACACATCGAGGACGTCGATGACCGCGACGACGTTCTCGTCGTCGGCGAGCCCGAAGGCCTCGACGTTGTTCGGGCCGAAGTCCTCGGGGGTCAGCGTCGCCACGACGCGGCTGCCGCCGGTCGCGCACTCCAGGACCGCTTCGAGTCCCGGGGAGCGCTCGGCCCAGTACGAGATGCTGTGCACGCGGCTGGCGTCGCCGTTGTACTCGGACGCGTAGATCTGCTTCCCGTCCTCGCCACCGTAGAACGAGATGTCGAGCACCATCGGCTGCGACGTCGAGGTGAGCACACGCCCGTCGCCCGTCACCACATCGGCGAATCCGGACTCTTTCGCCTTCACCGGCGCGAAGACCTTGACGTCGGGTGCGTCGCCGATGTCGCCCTCGACCGTGACCGAATCCGCGACGGACGCGGTCGATGCCGCGTCGCGATCGCAGGTCGCGCCGGCGAAGGACGGCGCCGCAGCGCATCCGGAGAGAGCGAGGACGGCGAGGCTGAGTGTGGCCAGAACGGCGGACGTTTTACGCACGCGCTCCACTCTATTCCGTCGGGGGCTCGACGTCGCGCGAACCGGAGGCGAGGCGCGCACCTTGCGCGGCCTTGGCGGCTTCGCGGGCTCGCTTGCGGAGATTCTTGTCGTTGATCTCGCGATCGCCGACGGCCCCGGGGGTCCACTGCTCGACATCCGCATCGCCGTAGCTGCTCTTCGAGGCTCGACGCTTGACCTGAGGCGCCACGGCTCCGGGAGCGAGGCGGCGCGCGGTGATGAGGAAGCCGGTGTGCGCGACCATCCGGTGATCGGGCCGGACCGCGAGCCCTTCGACGTGCCAGCCGCGCACCATCGTCTCCGATGCCTCAGGCTCGGTGAACAGTCCGGTGCTGCGGACGTACTCCGCGACGCGCGAGAGCTGCGTGGCGGTCGCGACGTAGCAGAGCACGACCCCGCCAGGGGTGAGCGCGTCGGCGACGACGTCCATGCACTCCCACGGGGCGAGCATGTCGAGCACCACGCGATCGACCGTGCCGTCGGCGAACTGATCGGGAAGGGCCTCCCCCAGGTCTCCGACCACGACGTCCCAGGTGTCGGGTCGCTCACCGAAGAAGGTCTCGACGTTGCTGCGGGCCACGTCGGCGAAGTCCTCGCGTCGCTCGAAGGACACGAGACGCCCCGCGGGTCCGATCGCCCGCAGCAGCGACAGCGACAGCGCACCGGAACCCACGCCGGCCTCGACCACGACGGCACCGGGGAAGATGTCCGCCTGCATCACGATCTGCGCGGCGTCCTTCGGGTAGACGATGGCCGCGCCCCGGGGCATCGACATCGCGAAGTCCCGCAGCAGGGGACGAAGCGCGAGGTAGTCGTGACCGGAGCTGTTCACGACGACGGATCCGTCGGGCAGGCCGATCAGGTCGCGGTGGCGCAGCACGCCCTGGTGGGTGTGCAGCTCGCCGTCCTCCCGGAGCGTGACGGTGTTCAGTCGGCCCTTCGGGCCGGTCAGCTGCACGCGATCGCCTTCGCGGAAGGGACCGCTCGGTCGCTGTGGGCCGGTGGGGGTCATCGGGGGGCTCCCGTCATCGTGGATCTGCGGTCGAACAGGTCGACCAGGTCTGCGGCACCCCTGCCTTCGAGGGTGGGCCAGAGCTCGTGAGCGCCGACGCCCTCGAGCGGGACGATGTGCGGCACGCCGAGGGCGACCGCACCGGAGGCGATACCCGCCCGCAGTCCCGTCGGCGAATCCTCGATGACGACCGCGTCCGCGATGTCGATGTCGAGCAGAGCAGCGGCATGCAGGTAGGGCTCGGGGTGCGGCTTGGGATTGTCGACGTCGTCGCCCGCGACCACGATGTCGAACGCATCGAACTCGATCAGATCGACGACGCTGAGGGCCATGCGACGCAGAGACATCGTGACGAGTCCGGTAGGGATTCCCACGGATCTGAGGTCCTTCAGCAGCTCGCGGGCGCCGGGTCGGAACGGCACTCCCTGGGTGCGCAGCGAGTGCTGCACTCTGTCGGTCAGGAGCGACACGATCGCCTCGGCATCCATGTCGACGCCCGCGTTCTGCAGGATGATCGCGCTGTCGATCAGGCCGTTGCCGACCAACTGCAGCGCGTCCTCATGGCTCCAGGTGCCGCCGAAGGACTCGACCAGCGAGGTCTCCGCCGCCATCCAGTACGGTTCGGTGTCGACGAGGGTTCCGTCCATGTCCCAGAGGATCGCGCGGGGCTGTCTGCTCACCGAACCATGTTACCCGCGGCTCCGCCCGCTCCCCGCGCGCTCGGACTAGCCTGGAGGGATGACGAATCCGGATTCGCGAAGGGAGCCCACGATGGATGTCCTCGGTTCACGCATCGTCATCGTCGCCTTCGACGGGTGGAACGATGCCGGAGAAGCGGCCAGCGGTGCGATCGCCACTCTGCGCGAGTCCACCGACTACGACCTCGTGCACTCCATCGACCCCGAGCTGTACTTCGACTACCAGTACACGCGCCCGTCGACGAAGATGGACGCCGAAGGACACCGCCGGCTCACCTGGCCCGAGGCCGGACTCTGGCGTCCGCGCAATCCCGGTCCCGGTCCGGAGTTCTGGGTGCTCACCGGTGTGGAGCCGGCGCGGACCTGGCAGTCCTTCGCCGCGGAGTTCATCGACGTGGCCCTGCGCGACGACATCACGGGATTCGTCACGCTGGGCGCCATGCTGTCGGACGTGCCTCACACCCGGCCCATATCGATCTTCGCGTCGAGTCAGAACGAGCAGGTGCGTGAGGCGCACGGTCTCGAGCGCTCGTTGTACGAGGGCCCGGTCGGCATCCTCAGCGTGTTCGAGCACTTCGCCGAGAGCGCCGGCATCCCCACGGCGAGCCTGTGGGCGAGCGTTCCGCACTACGTGGCATCGGCCACGCCCTCCCCGAAGGTCACTCTCGCGCTGCTCGACCGCCTCGAGGAACTGACCGGGGTCGACGTGCCGCGGGATCATCTCCGCACCGAGGCAGCGACGTGGGAGGCGTCGATCGACGCCGCCGCCGCCGACGACGAGGACATGACCGAGTACATCCGCCAGCTCGAGCGCACCAGAGACACGTGGGACTCCCCCGATGCCTCCGGTGACGCGATCGCCCAGGCGTTCGAGCGGTACCTCAAGCGCCGCGGCGACGGTCCCGGCGATCACAAGCGCTGATCGCCGGGAGCGCGTTCACGCCGCGATGACGCCCGTGCCGAGCAGGACCAGCAGCACCGTTCCCAGCAGGATGCGGTAGATCACGAACGGCAGGAAGCTGCGCTTCGAGATGTAGTTCATGAAGAACGCGATGACCCCGAGGGCCACGACGAAGGCGATGCCGGTCGCGGCGAGGGTGTCGCCGAACGAGAAGAACGAGGGCTCGTCCCAGCTCTTGAACACCTGATAGAAGCCGCTGCCGAAGACGGCGGGGATCGCGAGCAGGAATGCGTAACGGGCGGCCGCAGCGCGCTCGTAGCCGAGGAACAGCCCCATCGTGATGGTCCCGCCCGAGCGGGAGACGCCCGGGATCAGCGCGAGCGCCTGGGCGAACCCGTAGGCGATGCCGTGCGGGTAGGTCAGCTGGTCGAGCGTGCGGCGCTTGGCGCCGACGTGGTCGGCGATCCCCAGCAGGACTCCGAAGACGATCAGCATGATCGCCACGATCCACAGCGAGCGGAGGACCGTCTCGATCTGATCCTGGAAGAGCAGGCCGAGAAGAACGATCGGGATGCTGCCGATGATGATCATCCACCCCATCCGCGCATCGGGATCGCTGCGCGGCACCCGCCCGGTGAGAGAGCGGAACCACTGCGCGATGATCCGCACGATGTCTCGCCAGAAGAAGACCACGACGGCCGCCTCGGTGCCGATCTGAGTGATCGCGGTGAAGGCCGCGCCGGGGTCCTCGCCCGAGGGCAGGAAGGTGCCGAGGATGCGCAGGTGGGCGCTGGAGGAGATCGGCAGGAACTCGGTGAGTCCCTGGACGATGCCGAGGATGAGCGCTTCGAACAGGTGCATGGAGGAGCTTTCTGAATCGTGGTGCGCGGGCGACGAGCGGACGCTCAGTACGTGCGCAGCAGATCGGCCAGCACCCGCTGACCGAAGACAAGCGATTCTACGGGTACGCGCTCGTCGACTCCGTGGAACATGCCCGTGAAGTCGAGGTCTGCCGGCAGTCGCAGGGGCGCGAAGCCGTATCCGGTGATGTCGAGTGACGCGAGAGCCTTGTTGTCGGTGCCCGCACCGAGCAGGTACGGGATCACCGGCACCCCGGGATCGCTGCGCCCGAGGGCTGCCACCATCGCCTCGACGAGATCGCCGGCGAAGGGCGTCTCCATGCCGATGTCGCGCACGACGGTCTGGATCTCGATGTCCTCGCCGACGATCTGCTGCAGCTCGGCGAGGACGTCGTCCTCCGTGCCGGGGATCACTCGCACGTCGACCAGCGCCTCGGCGGTCTCCGGGATGACGTTGTGCTTGTACCCCGCCGACAGGACGGTGGGGTTGGTCGTGGTGCGGAAGGACGAACGCAGGAAGGCCTCGGCGGGGCCGGCCGCTGCCGCCAGCGCGTCGGGGTCGTCGACCGGACGACCGGTGAGATCGCTGAGCCCCGTGAGAAGCGCCTCGGTGGTCGGTGTGAGCCTCAGCGGCCACCGGGTGCGGCCGATGGCCGCCACCGCCTCGGACAACCGGGTGATGGCATTGTCGTCATGCAGGCGGCTGCCGTGTCCGGCGCGGCCCTTCGCGACCAGGCGGATCCAGATCAGCGCCTTCTCGCCCACCTGCAGCAGGTAGGCGCGTCTGTCGTCCACGGTGATCGAGTATCCGCCGACCTCGCTGATCGCCTCGGTCGCGCCCGCGAACCAGTCCGGACGGTTCTGCACGACGAGCGCAGAGCCCTCGACACCGCCGTTCTCCTCGTCTGCGAAGAAGGCCAGCACCAGGTCGCGCTCCGGCTGTTCGCCCGCACGCAGGATGTCGGCGACGGCCGTGAGGATCATGGCGTTCATGTTCTTCATGTCCACGGCGCCGCGGCCCCACAGCATCCCGTCCTTCACGATGCCCGCGAACGGGTCGACGCTCCAGTCCTCCGCGATCGCCGGCACGACGTCGAGATGCCCGTGCACCACCAGGGCCGGTCTGCTGCGGTCGCGGCCGGCGACGCGGGCCATCACGTTCGTGCGCCGCGGGATCGGCTCGTAGTAATCGACCTCCAGTCCGAGGGACTGCAGGTAGGCGCCGACGTACTCGGCCGCCTCGCGTTCGCCGTTCGCGGTGCCACCGCCGAAATTCGAGGTGTCGAAGCGGATCAGGTCGCTCGCGATGCGGACGACCTCGGGCAGGGACGGATCGGTCATGAGCCCAGGCTATCGAAGCACCGTGGCGCGCCCGGGCGTCGGCGTCGGTTTCTGACAGCCTCCGAGCTCGTGCTAATGTAAATCTTCGTTCGGCAACGGACATCCAACACCTGCGCGGGTGGCGGAATGGTAGACGCGCTACGTTGAGGTCGTAGTGCCCGTAAGGGCGTGGGGGTTCAAGTCCCCCTCCGCGCACAGTGATGAAGAAGGCTCCCGAGAGGGGGCCTTCTTCTGTTTGCGGGTCCTCTGTCTCCGGGCCCTCTGTCGGCGGGTTGTGCCGAGAGCGGTGACCGCGACTCGATGAGGCCGCGGTCACCGCTCTCGGCATCCGCCGCTCAGACCGCGCCCACCCCGAAGAGCAGGCCGAGCAGATACGTGATCGTGGCGGCACCGAATCCGATCGCCAGCTGGCGCAGTGCCCGACGCAGGGGCGGCCCCCCGGACAGGATGCCGACCATGGCGCCGGTCGACAGCAGGGCGATGCCGACGAGGACGAGGGCGACGATCACGGCAGTCGCTCCCTGGAGCCCGAAGATCCAGGGCAGCACCGGGATGATCGCGCCGGAGGAGAACAGCAGGAAGCTCGAGATGGCGGCCGTCCAGTCGCTCCCGACGATGTCGGTGTCGTCGCCAGGGTGCACCCGCACCGGCCCGGTGGCCGTGCGACGAACGCCCTCCTGCGCGGCCTGGACGATGCGGCGGGCCCGCGCGAGCGCCTCATCCTGACCGATGCCCCTCGCACGGTAGACGAGAGCGAGCTCGTTCTCGTCGATGTCGAGGTCGCCGGCGGAGTCCGCGGCGTCATCGTTGGCCTCCGTCGCCGCGAGAAGCTCGCGCTGAGACCGCACCGAGACGAACTCCCCGGCACCCATCGACAGCGCGCCGGCGAGGAGACCCGCCACGCCGCTGAACAGCACGAAACTCGAGCTCACCCCGGTCGCGCCGATGCCGAGCACGAGAGCGAGGTTGCTGACGAGACCGTCGTTCGCGCCGAACACCGCGGCGCGGAACGAGCCCGAGAGTCGACGCCGTCCCCGCGCGGCGAGCCCACGGACCACCTCGTAGTGGACCTTCTCGTCGGCGCGCATCGCCGGAGTCGCGTACTGCTCCTCGTCGTAGGGCGAGCGCGCCTCCGCGCTCTGCGCGAGAGCGAGGACGAAGATCGACCCGAAGCGTCCGGCCATCCATCCGAGAAGCTGCGACCGCGCGCCCGCTCGCGGCAGTCGTCTCGGCTCGTCACCGAGCAGATCGAGCCAGTGCTGCTCATGCCGGCGCTCGGCCTCTGCGAGGCTGAGCAGGATCTGCTGCTCCTCTCCGGTGCGGCGAGCGGCCAGTCGTCGATACACGTGGCCCTCGGCGCGCTCCTCGACGAGGTAGCGCGCCCAACGGCGTCGGTCGGCGGCGGTCGGTTCCGCGGCAGCGGGTGCTGTCATGGGTGCTCCTGAGATCATCGGGCGCGCGGTCGTGGCGCCCGTTCCACGCTAGCCGCGCGCACCGCGCGGACCCGCGCTGTGAGCGGGATTGCCAGCATTTCGGGGATCCGAACACGACGCGGTCCTCCCCGCGGCGTGCCCCGTCTGCCCGACTCAGGAACGGACGCGCTTGCGGAGCACGTCGATGCGCGACTGGAGCTGCGTCACGGTCGCCTGCGCCACGGCAGGTCCCCCGCAGATGCGGCGCAGCTCCGCATGGACCGCGCCGTGAGGCTCGCCCTTCTGCCGGGCGTACAGCCCGACGAGGCTGTTGAGCAGCTGCCGCTGCTCCTTGAGCGTGCGGTGCAGGGGCGCGGGAAGGGTCGAGGTCTCGGTCGGGGCGGCCGAGGCCTCGCGTGCCTCACGCAGACGGGACTGGCGGGACTGGCGCTGCATCAGCAGCTCGTGCACATGCTCCGGTTCGAGCAGTCCGGGGAATCCGATGAACTCCTCCTCCTCGGGCGTGCCGGGCTCTGCCAGCTGGCCGAACTCCTGACCCTCGAAGACCACGCGATCGAAGTGCGCGACGGAGGAGAGCGCCTGATAGCTGAACTCCTGGGTCAGCGCGTCCGAGGTCTCCTCCTCGCGATTCGCACTCTCCAGCAGCGAGTCGTCGAGCCCGTCGTCGTCCGCGGACTGGCGGTCGAGAGCGTGATCGCGCTGTTTGTCCATCTCGTTCGCGAGCCCCATGAGCACGGGAACCTGCGGCAGGAAGACGCTGGCAGCCTCACCGCGCCGCCGCGCGCGGACGAAGCGGCCGATGGCCTGCGCGAAGAACAGCGGCGTCGACGACGAGGTCGCATAGACGCCGACCGCGAGACGAGGCACGTCGACGCCCTCGGACACCATGCGCACGGCGACCATCCAGCGCTGGTCCCCCGCGCTGAACTTCTCGATCCGCTCGGATGCGGTGGCGTCGTCGGAGAGCACGATCGTCGGCTGCTGTCCGGTGATGCTGTGCAGGATCTTGGCGTACGCACGAGCCACCGTCTGATCGGTGGCGAGCACCAGCCCGCCCGCATCGGGCACATGGTGGCGGATCTCGGTCAGGCGGCGATCCGCGGCCGACAGCACCGCCGGCATCCACTCTCCTTCGGGGTCGAGCGCGGTCCGCCAGGCCTGGGAGGTGACGTCCTTGGTGTTGTCCTGCCCGAGATGGGTCTCGAGCTCGTCTCCGGTGCTGGTGCGCCACCGCATCTTGCCCGCGTACATGTGGAACAGCACCGGTCGCACGACGCCATCGGCCAGGGCGCGGCCGTAGCCGTAGTTGTAGTCGGTGCGGGAGATCCGGGCACCGGATTCGTCGGGGTGGTACTCGACGAAGGGGATCGGGGCGGTGTCGCTGCGGAACGGCGTGCCCGAGAGGAGCAGTCGCCGCGTGGCGGGCCCGTAGGCGTCGCGGATCGCATCGCCCCAGCTCAGAGCGTCGCCGCCGTGGTGCACCTCGTCGAGGACGACGAGGGTCTTGGCGTCTTCGGTGAGATGGCGATGCACCGAGGGCTTCGCCGCCACCTGCGCATAGGTGACGACCGCGCCGTGATAGTGCCGGGCCGGAGCCCAGTGGCTGTTGCGGAAACGCGGGTCGAGTCTGATGTGGACGCGAGCCGCCGCGTCGGCCCATTGCGTCTTCAGGTGCTCGGTGGGTGCCACGACGATGATGCGGTTGACCTCGCCCATGCGCATGAGCTCGACCGCGAGCGTCAGCGCGAAGGTCGTCTTTCCTGCACCGGGCGTCGCGGCCACGAGGAAGTCCCGCTGGTCGTCGTGGAAGTACTGCTCGAGGGCCTCCTGCTGCCAGGCGCGCAGCTTGTTGGCGGTACCCCACGGAGCACGCTGGGGAAAGGACGGAGAGAGCATCGAGTCAACGATAATCGCTCCCGCCGACACTGCGGCGACAGCGCCGCCGAGACGCGTGCCTCCGGATCAGCGGGGCGTGAGCGGAGTAGGCTCGGTCACTGCGCGAGGGCCACCGCCGTCGCCGCCCGTCCATGAAGGAGAGCCGGATGACCGACCAGGAGCCGATGAGCACCTCGCATGTCGACAACCCCTCGCCCCATCCGTGGCGTCGCTTCGTCGCCGTCGGCGACTCGTTCACCGAGGGCATCGGCGACCCGTACCCCGACGTGCCGGGGATGCATCGGGGATGGGCCGATCGGGTCGCCGAGGTGCTGACCACCGACGTCGACGACTTCGCGTACGCGAACCTCGCGGTGCGCGGCAAGCTGATCGCGCAGATCGTCGCCGACCAGATCGAGCCGGCGATCGCGCTGCATCCCGACCTCATCTCGATCTGCGCCGGCGGCAACGACGTCATCCGCCCCGGCACGGACCCCGACGCGATCGCCCAGCAGCTCGACGACGCCGTCGCGCGTCTGACCTCCACCGGCGCGACGGTGATCGTCTTCACGGGCGTCGACACGGCCTTCAGCCCCGTGCTCCGTCCGTTCCGCGGAAAGGTCGCGATCTACAACGAGAACGTTCGCGCGATCGCCGACCGGTACGACTGCGTCGTCGCAGACCAGTGGGCGCTCAAGGTCGTGCAGGATGCGCGGTTCTTCGACCCCGATCGTCTCCATTTCAACGCGCTCGGCCACCACGAGGTCGCGCGCATGGTGCTGCGTGCGCTCAACGTCCCGAACTCCCTCGAGTCGCTGCAGCCCGAGACCCTGGCCCTTCGCACCTGGCGCGAGGCCAGGTCGGAAGACCTGGGATGGGCGCGTGAGCATCTCGTGCCGTGGGTGCTGCGCCGGCTGCGCCACCAGTCGTCGGGCGACCACATCGTGGCCAAGCGGCCCGACCCCTCGCCGATGTTCCGGCCGGGCACCGACTGACGCTCAGGGTCGACGGCTCAGGTCGTCACGGCCCACAGCGCGACCGCGGCTGCGGACGCCACGTTGAGCGAGTCCACTCCCCCGGCCATCGGGATGGTGACGATCGTGTCCGCCGCATCGATCACGGTCCGCGAGAGTCCGTCGCCCTCCGATCCCATGACCAGAGCGACGCGCTCGGGACGGTCTGCGACGTAGGCGTCGAGCGTCACCGCGTCCTCACGCAACGCCAGCGCCGCGATGTCGAATCCGGCGGCGTGCAGATCGGCGATCGCGGAATCCCACTCGACGATGCGCGTCCACGGCACCTGGAACACGGTCCCCATGCTCACCCGCACGCTGCGCCGGTACAGCGGGTCGGCGCCGCCCGGCGACACGAGGACCGCGTCGGCTCCGAGGCCCGCTGCCGCCCGGAACGCCGCGCCGACGTTGGTGTGATCGCCGATGTTCTCGAGGATCAGCACCACGGAGGCGCCCTCGATCACCTCGCGCACCGACGGCAGCTCCGGGCGGTGCATCGACGCGATCGTGCCGCGGTGCACGGCGAAGCCGGTCACCGCCTCCGCCACCGCATCGGGGACGACGTACACGGGGACGTCCAGATCGCCCACGATCGCGCGGATGTCCTCCACCCGGCGCTCCTGCACGAGGACGGAGCGCGGACGGTGGCCCGCGGCGACCGCGCGGGCGATGACCTTGGTCGATTCGGCGATGTACAGCCCGCCCGAGGGATCGCTGCGCGTGCGCAACGCCGTGTCGGTCAGTCCGCGGTAGTCGTCGAGGCGTCGATCGTCGGCATCCGTCACAGTCAGCAGTTCCACGACTCCAGTCTGTCACCGACGCCGGATCGCCCGTCGTCCGCACGCGGCCGCCGGGCATCCGGCGTGCGTGCGCACCGTAGACTCGATCGAGGAGGTCATGTGAGCGTGTCGAACACCGCCGAGTTGTCGGCCACCGTCGCCCGCGCCGCCGAGCTGCTGCGCGGAACGCGCATCGCACTGCTCACCGGCGCCGGCCTGTCGACCGATTCCGGCATCCCCGCCTACCGGGGCGAAGGTGCCCCTGCGCGCAGCAACCCGATGACGATCCAGACCTACCTCGCCGACGAGCGCGCGCGACGTCGCTACTGGGTGGGCGGGCATCTGGGCTGGCGGGCCTTCGCGCGCGCGGAGCCGAACGCGGGACACCGGGCGCTCGCAGAGATGGAATCGTCCGGCGTGGTGTCCGGGGTGATCACCCAGAACGTCGACGGCCTGCACCTGCGGGCGGGCAGCTCGCACGTCATCGAGGTGCACGGGACCATGCGCCGCGTGCTGTGTCTGCGCTGCGGACAGGTCTTCGACCGTCGCGACATCGCGGTGCAGATCGAGGAGCTCAACCCCTGGATCACCGTCCCCGAGAACATCGCACTGGCCCCCGACGGCGATGTGCTGCCCGAGACCACCGACGGCTTCGTGATCCCCGTCTGCACGGTGTGCGAGGGGATGCTGAAGCCGGACGTCGTGTTCTTCGGCGAGTACGTGCCGCTCGATCGCTTCCGGGCCGCGGAGTCCCTGCTGCGGTCGAGCACCGCCCTCATCGTCGCCGGCTCCTCGCTGGTCGTGAACTCCGGCGTGCGGCTCGTGGAGCGCGCGCGGCGTCGCGGCATCCCGCTGATCATCGTCAATCACGAGCCGACCAGAGCCGACGCCTGGGCCCATGTCACCATCGCGGCGGGCACCAGCGACGTGCTCCCCGCCCTCCAGGAGATGCTCCGATGACCCTCATCACCCTCGTCCGACACGGTCAGACCGACTGGAACCTCGGCCGCCGCATCCAGGGATCGACCGACATCCCGCTCAACGAGACGGGCAGGGCCGATGCCTACGCGGCCGCGGAGCGACTGGCCGACGGGACGCACCACGCGGTGACCTCGAGCCCTCTCGCGCGCGCCCGCGAGACGGCGCAGATCATCGCCGACCGCCTCGGGCTCCCCCTCGGCGACGCCGTCGCGGACGTGCGCGAACGAGAGTTCGGCGAAGGCGAGGGACTGCTCGTCGAGGAGTATCTCGCGACCTACGGCGACTGGCATGCGGAGGTCCCCGGCGCCGAGACGCTCGACGCGGTCGGCGATCGTGCCCTCGGCGCTCTGCACCGCATCGCGCGCGAATCACGGGAACGCACCGCACCGGTCGCGGAATCGGTGATCGTCGTCGCCCACGGCGGGGTGATCCGCGCGGTGATCGATCGCGTGTCCGGCGGCACCCTGCCCCGGGACGGCGACGTGCTCGCCAACGGATCGGCCCATCGCTTCGAGGTCTCACCGCACTCGGTGCGGCTGCTCGATCAGTTCGCGCTCGTCTGACGGTTCACGTCGCTCTCGGGGCCAGGGTCGGACGAGCGCCGGCAGGCCGCTCTCACTGTGCTCGCGCGACGACCGATCGTGCGTGCCGGAGCACCGGCTCATCGATCATCCGACCCTCGAAGCGGAACACCCCGCGCTCGACGACGGCGGCATCCAGCACGGCACGCGCCCAGGCGAGCGTCGCGTCGTCCGGGCGGTATGCGGCACGGATGACAGCGACCTGACTCGGGTGGATGCATGCGGTGGCCCCGAAGCCGGAGGCGACGGCATCCCTCGCTTCGCTCTCCAGCCCCACGATGTCGTCGATGTCGACGTGGACCGCGTCGATCGCCGCCTTGCCATGCGCACCGGACTCGAGGAGCACCCGCGAGCGGGCGTAGCGGGCCACATCGCGGTAGCCGCCGTCCGGACGCCGGCTGGACGTGCCGCCGAGCGAGGCGACGAGGTCCTCCGCACCCCACATCATGGCGATCACCTGCGGATGTGCGGCGATGCGGTCGGCCGCGTGCACCCCCCGCGCGGTCTCGCACAGCGCGATCAGCGAGAAGCGCGGGTCGAACGGCGCGAGGCTCTCGGGGCTCTCCGTCTTCGCCACCATCACGGTGCGGAAATCGGTCTGCGACAGGGTGGCGAGGTCGGACACGAACGCCTCGGTTCCCGGAGCGTTGACACGCACGACGACCCGATCGGGGTCGATGTCGGCGTCGATGAGATTGCCGCGCGCGGTGGCCTTCGCGGCGGGGAGCACCGCGTCCTCGAGGTCGAGGATCACGGCATCCGCCTTGTCGAGCGCGCCGCGGAACCGCTCAGGACGATCGGCGGGGCAGAACAGGAGCGCGGGTCCGAGTCGGAACGTCATCGCGTGCCGCCGTCCGCATCCGGCCGACGGTGCACGAGCACCGTGCGGGTCGCCGTCGCGACGACCACGTCGTCCTGATTCCGACCTGTGTGCGCGATCGTCACGATGCCCTGCCCGGGGCGGGATGTCGATCCCCGGCTCTCCACGATCACGCTCTCGGTGTAGAGGGTGTCGCCGGCGAACAGCGGATGCGGGAACGCGATGTCGCCGAGTCCGAGCTGGGCGACGAGCGTCCCCTGGGTGAGCTGTGCGACGGAGGCGCCGACCATCGTCGACAGGGTCCACATCGAGTTCATGAGGCGCTGCCGGAACGGCTCCTGCGCCGCGGCGAACGCCGCGTCGAGGTGCAGGCCCTGGGTGTTCATGGTCAACGTCGTGAAGAGCACGTTGTCCGCCTCCGTGGCCGTGCGGCCGGGTCTGTGCAGGTACCGCGCACCCACCTCGAACTCCTCGAGATACAGGCCTCGTTGGACGATGTCGTGCGAGCTCATGCTGCCACGCTACCCGGCGAGTCCGAGCGCGCGGGCGATCACCAGCAGCTGCACCTCGGTGGTGCCCTCGCCGATCTCGAGGATCTTCGAGTCGCGGTAGTGACGCGCCACCGGGAACTCGTTCATGAAGCCGTTGCCGCCGAAGATCTGGGTCGCGTCCCTGGCATTGTCCATCGCTGCCTCGCCCGCGACGAGCTTGGCGATCGCGGCCTGCTCCGCGAACGGCTTCCCCGCGTCGCGGAGTCGGGCGGCATGGTGCCATGCGAGTCGCGCGGTGTGCACGCGGGCCCGCATCCGGGCCAGGGTGAACTGCGCGTTCTGTCGGGTGCTCAGGGCACTGCCGAAGATCGTGCGACTCTTCGCGTACTCCACCGAGGCCTCCAGGCATCCCTCGGCCGCACCGGTCGAGAGCGCGGCGATCGCGATGCGGCCTTCGTCGAGGATGCTGAGGAAGTTGCGAAAGCCGCTCCCTTCCGTGCCCAGGAGGTTGGCCGCGGGCACCCTCGCCCCGTCGAAGGTCAGCGGATGCGTGTCCGAGGCGTTCCAGCCGACCTTGTCGTACGGCGCCTCGACGGTGAATCCGGGAGTGCCGTTCGGCACGATGATCGTCGATATCCGCTTGCGTCCCCCCTCTGTGCCCGTGACGGCGGTGACCGTGACGAATCGCGTGATCGGAGTGCCAGAGTTCGTGATGAACTGCTTCGATCCGTCGATCACCCAGTCGTCGCCGTCCCGGCGCGCGGTGGTCCTGGTCGCCCCGGCATCACTGCCGGCTTCGGGCTCGGTCAGGCCGAAGCCCGCGAGGGCGCGGCCGGCGAGCAGATCGGGGAGGAGCTCCTGCTTCTGCTCCTCGGTGCCGAACCGGAACACGGGCATCGCACCGAGGCTGACGCCGGCCTCCAGGGTGATCGCGATCGACTGATCGACGCGCCCCAGCGCCTCGATCGCGATGCCGAGCGCCATGTAGTCGCCGCCCTGACCGCCGTACTCCTCGGGGAAGGGCAATCCGAACAGACCGAGGTCGCCCATCTGGGCCACCACGTCCATCGAGAGCGTGTGCGTGCGGTCCGCCTCGTAGGCCTGCGGGGCGACGACGGTGTCGGCGAAATCGCGCACCATCGCCTCGAGCTCGCACTCCTCATCGGTCAGCTGTTCGTTCATCGGTTCTCCTCCGTCGTCACTCGGGCGACCGCCTGGTCGCGCCGCACCTGATCGCCCACACCCACCAGCAGCCGCACCACTCCGTCGTGCGGCGCCGTCACCGGGTGCTCCATCTTCATCGCCTCGATCGAGATCAAGGGGGTTCCCGCTGCGACCGACGCCCCCTCGGTCACGTGCACCGCGACCACGCTGCCCGGCATCGGGGCACGGGCCTCGGGCTCCGCGGATGCCGTGCGCTCGTCGCGTGCGGCGAGCCTCCGCCGCATTCGGTCACGCCGCGAGATCGGCCGCAGGCGAGCGGTATGCCCGTCCTCCCCCACCCAGATCGCACCGTCGTCGTCCACGGCCGAGGCGATGCAGCCCTCGGGAGGTCGCGTATCCGAGCCGCTCTCGGCTCCTCCATGGGGCGAAGGTGCGATCAGCACCTCGTCCTGGTCGGTGAGCAGCGACACGGTCCGCACCGCAGTGCGGCTCAGGTCGCGCCATACGGTGCCGGCACGACGGGAGAGGCCCGCGTCGCTCCCCTGCTCCACCTCGCGTCCGAGCGCGAGCGCACCCGCGGCCGTGAGCATGGCCGGCGTCGGCTCCTCGGCGGACAGCGGCAGCAGCGTCTCGATGAGCCCGGTGTCGAGGTCTCCGGCGACGACCCGCTCATCCCGGCACAGACGACGCAGGAACGCGATGTTGGTGTCGACGCCCAGCACGATCGTCGTCCGCAGAGCCTCGTCGAGGCGCCGAAGGGCAGTGGCGCGGTCAGGAGCGACCGCGATGACCTTCGCGATCATCGGATCGTAGAAGCCGGTGACCTCGCTTCCCGTCTGCACCGCGGCGTCGACTCGCACGCCTTCCGGCGGCGCGAACAGCAGGATCCGTCCTGTCGAGGGGAGGAAGCCGCGCTCCGGCGACTCCGCGTACACCCGGGCCTCGACCGCGTGCCCGCGCACGGCGGGCGGCGGGTCGAGCCGTCCACCTGCCGCGACCCGCAGTTGAAGGGCGACGAGATCCAGCCCCGTCACCTCCTCGGTGACGGGATGTTCGACCTGCAGCCGGGTGTTCATCTCGATGAAGAAGACCTCGTCGGGCCGGTCGGCATCGATGAGGAACTCCACCGTTCCCGCGCCCACGTATGAGACGCTGCGCGCCGCCTGGACGGCAGCCTCGAGCAGCCTCTCCCTCGTCGGATCGGGGATGCCGGCCGACGGCGCCTCCTCGATGACCTTCTGATGGCGGCGCTGCAGAGTGCACTCGCGCTCGCCGAGCGCGATCACCGTGCCATGGGTGTCGCCGAAGACCTGCACCTCGATGTGGCGGGGACGGCCGATGAGTCGTTCCAGGATCAGCGCGTCGTCTCCGAATGCGGACGCCGCGACTCGCCGCGCCGACGCCAGAGCAGCGGGCAGCACCGCGGCGTCGGCGACGACCTCCATGCCCTTGCCCCCACCGCCGGCGCTGGGCTTGACGAGCAGGGGGAATCCGACCGAGCCGGCCTCGTCGGCGATCTCGGCGTCCGAGAGGCCTCGGGCGTCGAATCCCGGCACCACGGGAACCCCGGAGCGCATCACGTGGTCGCGGGCCTTGGCCTTGTCTCCCATGATCTGCAGCGCATGCGTCGACGGCCCGATGAAGACGATGCCGCTCTCGGCGCACGCGTCGGCGAGGCCGACGCTCTCGGAGAGGAAGCCGTAGCCGGGGTGGATCGCCTGTGCGCCGGTGCGCCGTGCTGCGCCGATCACGGCGTCGATGTCGAGATACGAATCGGCCGCGGGTGCGGCCCCGATCCGCACCGCCTCGTCCGCCTCGTGCACGTGCGGAGCATCGGCGTCCGCATCGCTGTACACCGCGACGCTGCGGATGCCGAGCCGCCGGAGCGTGCGGATGATCCGTCGCGCGATCTCGCCACGATTGGCGACGAGCACGGTCTCGAAGGGCGGGTCTTCTGCGGTGGTGTGCATGGTGGTCATGTCGATCACATCCGGAACAGGCCGAAGCGGGGCTCGGGCAGCGGGCTGCGGGCGATGACGTCGAGGGCGAGCCCCAGACGGTCGCGGGTCTCGGCCGGGTCGATGATGCCGTCGTCCCAGAGCCGGGCGGTCGCGTAGTACGGCTCGCCCTGGGTCTCGTACGTCTCTCGGATCGGACGCTCGAACGCGGCACGCTCGCCCTCGTCCCAGGTCTCCCCCCTCGCGGCGAGCTGGTCCTCTTTCACCGTGCCGAGGACGGAGGCCGCCTGCGCACCGCCCATGACGGAGATCCGGCTGGCGGGCCAGGTCCACAGGAATCTCGGGGAGTACGCGCGGCCGCACATCGAATAGTTCCCGGCGCCGAACGAGCCCCCGATGATCACCGTGAGCTTGGGCACCCGGGTGCTCGCCACCGCGGTGACCATCTTGGCTCCGTCCTTCGCGATCCCGCCGGCCTCGGCATCGGATCCGACCATGAAGCCGGTGATGTTCTGCAGGAACAGCAGCGGGATGCCGCGCTGATCGCACAGTTCGATGAAGTGCGCGCCCTTGAGCGCCGATTCGCTGAAGAGGACGCCGTTGTTCGCGACGATCCCGATCGGGTGTCCGTGCAGACGCGCGAAGCCGGTGATCAACGTCGTGGCGTATTCGGCCTTGAACTCGTGGAACGAGTCGCCGTCGACGAGGCGGTCGATCACCTCGTGCACGTCGTACGCCGCGTTCACGTCGACCGGCACGACGTCGTACAGCGAACCACCCTCGGCGGGAGCGTGGCTCTCGCGCACCTCCCAGGCCGGGTCACGGGGGGCCGGCAGGGTGGCCACGATGTCGCGGAGGATCTCGAGCGCGTGCTCGTCGTCCTCTGCGAGGTGATCGACCACGCCGCTGCGCCTGGCGTGCATCTCACCGCCGCCGAGCTCCTCGGCCGAGACGATCTCTCCGATCGCGGCCTTCACCAACGGGGGCCCGCCGAGGAAGATGGTGCCCTGATCGCGCACGATGACGGTCTCGTCGCTCATCGCCGGCACGTATGCACCGCCCGCCGTGCACGAACCGAGCACCGCGGCCAACTGAGGGATGCCCGCGGCCGACATCCGCGCCTGGTTGTAGAAGATGCGGCCGAAGTGCTCCCGATCGGGGAACACCTCATCCTGCTTCGGCAGGAACGCTCCGCCCGAGTCCACCAGGTACAGGCACGGCAACAGATTCTCGAGCGCGATCTCCTGCGCACGCAGGTGCTTCTTGACCGTGAGCGGGAGGTAGGTTCCCCCCTTGACGGTCGCGTCGTTGCACACCACCATCACGTGACGTCCGTGCACGAGCCCGATCCCGGCGATCACGCCCGCCGCGGGCGCTTCTCCCCCGTACAGCCCCTCGGCCGCCAGCGGGGAGATCTCGAGGAAGGGGCTGCCCTCGTCGAGCAGCCGCGCGACGCGATCTCGCGGCAGCAGCTTGCCTCGCGCGAGGTGCCTCTGTCTGGACTGCTCCGGGCCGCCCTGCGCGGCCGACGTCAGCCGCCGGCGCAGCTCCGCAGCGAGCTCCTGCTGGGTTGCGGGCATCGTGACGTCCTCCTCGACCCACGGTGCGCCGGCGACATCGCCCTGGCGCACGTCATGCATTCTCGGTTAGTGTGCACTAACCGATGACATCAGGTTAGCGAGGATTAACTGAGATGACAAGCCCCGTCACCGCGCGCGATCGCGCCAAGGCAGAGCGCTCGGACGCGATCCTCCGCGAGGCCGCCCGACTGTTCGCCCGGAGCGGGTACAACGGCGTGAGCCTCGAGGACATCGGGGCGGCGGTCGGCGTATCCGGCCCGGCGGTCTACCGTCACTTCGCGGGCAAGCAGTCGCTCCTCGGAGCCGTGCTGGTGAAGGTCAGCGTCGACCTCGTCGACGGCGGATCGCGCGTGGCGGCGGAGGGTGCGACGCCCGAGGAGCGGATGCGTGCGCTGATCGAGTTCCACGTGGAGTTCGCCCTCGGCCATGCGGATGTGATCCGCGTGCAGGACCGGGATGTGGCGCATCTCGATGCGCGCGACCACGCAGCGGTCCGGCGCCTGCAGCGCGCCTACATCGAGCTGTGGATCGAGACCCTCTCCCCCCTCATCGACGCCGACGCGGACGAGAGACGACTGCGGGTGCAGGCGTGCTTCGGGCTCATCAACTCGACGCCGCACAGCACCAGGGCGGCCGCCAGACAGCGCTCCGCCACCGCGGCCGTGCTGGCCGCGATGGCGGAATCGGCGCTGCGCGCGGTCACCTGAGCAGCATCGCCCGCCCCGGCTGCTCCAGGACGTCGGCGACGTCGCGAAGGAAGCGCGCACCCTCGGCGCCGTCCACCAGCCGGTGGTCGAACGACAGACTCAGCGTCATCATCTGGCGCAGTGCGATCTCGCCCCGGTACTCCCAGGGCTGACGCCGGACAGCGCCGACAGCGAGGATGCCGGACTGCCCCGGGGGAAGGATCGGCGTCCCCGCATCCACACCGAAGACCCCGATGTTGGAGATCGAGAAGGTGCCGCCGAGGAGTTCGGCCGGCGAGGTCCTGCCGGATCGAGCGGTCGATGCGAGAGAGCCCAGCGCATCGGCCAGCTCGAGGAGGGTGAGCGTCTGCGCGTCGCGGATGTGCGGCACGATCAGTCCGCGCTCCGTCGCTGCGGCGATACCGAGATCGACGTAGTCGTAGCGGACGATCTCGCCGGACTCCGCGTCCCACCGCGCGTTCAGCTCCGGGGCCCTCCCCAAGGCGAGGCAGACGGCCTTGGCGACCACGGAGAGCGGGCCGATCCGATGACCGGCCAATGCGCGATCCTCTTTGAAGGACGACAGCAGCTCCATGGTCGCGGTGACGTCGACGGTGTGGAAGACCGTGACATGGGGCGCCGTGAAAGCGCTCTCGACCATGGCGGCCGCGGTGTGCTTGCGCACCCCCCGGATGGGCACGCGCGTCTCGCGTCGCCCCTCGTGCAGGGTCGACGCGGGAGGAACGATGTCCTCGATCACCGTGACGCCCGCGACGTCGGGAGCGGTGCCCCCGACGCGCCGCTCGTAGTCCTCGATGTCATCGCGGGTGATCGCACGATCTCCCACGACCGCGGCGACCAGAGCGAGATCGACGCCGAGGCGCTTGGCATACGCCCTCACCGGCGGCGTCGATCGAGGCCGCTCGACCGTCGTCTCCACGCTCGCGCGAGGAGCTGCGTCGTGCGGAGCCGCTTCCAGGACGGCGGTATCCACGGCTCGGTGTGTCGCCGCGGCACGGCGGGCCCGACGGGCGGGACGGCCCGCGGACGAGGGCGCGGCTCCGTATCCGACGAGGTTCGGCTGCGCCTTCTCCTCCCCCCGCGCCTCCTCGGACGGGGTCAGCGCACCCGGGGCCTCGTCGGATCCCGCGACGTCGAACGCGATGAGGGGCGCACCCACCGGCACGGTCTCGCCCGCCTCCGCGTGCAGCACGGTCACCCTGCCCTCGTAGGGCGAGGGCAGCTCGACCACGGCCTTCGCGGTCTCGACCTCGGCCAGCGTCTGGTTCAGGGCCACCTCGTCGCCCGGCGCGACGAGCCACTGCACCACCTCCGCCTCGGCGAGACCTTCGCCGAGGTCGGGCAGTCGGAACTCCGCGATCATGCGTCCGCTCCCGTCAGGCTATGCGGGCGGTCCAGCACCCGGTCGACCGCATCCAGCAGCCGGTCGAGATCCGGAAGATGGTACTTCTCGAGCTTGGCCGGCGGGTAGGGGACATCGTGTCCCGTGACCCGCAGCGGTGCGGATTCGAGGTACTCGAAGCACCGCTCGGTGATGCTGGCGATGACCTCCGCCGCCACCCCGGCCTCGCGGGACGCCTCATGCGCGACGACGACGCGGCCGGTCTTGCGGACCGACGCCGCGACGGTGCCGTAGTCCACCGGCGACAGGGAGCGGAGATCGACGACCTCGAGCGAGATCCCCTCGTCCTCCGCGGCCTCGGCGGCCTGCAGCGCCGTGGTCACCATCGCACCGTAGGTGATGAGCGTGGCATCCGTCCCCGGGCGCACGACGCGCGCGAGGCCCATCGGCGCGGCATCGGCGAGCGGTGCGTCGAGATCGACCTGCCCCTTGTGGTGGTAGAGCCGCTTGGGCTCGAAGAAGATCACCGGGTCGTCGGACGCGATCGCCTGGCGCAGGCTGCGGTAGGCATCCTCGGGGTTCGACACGGCGATCACCCTGAGCCCCGCGGTGTGCACGAAGTAGGCTTCCGGCGACTCCGAGTGATGCTCGGCGGCACCGATCCCCCCGGCCCACGGGATGCGGATGGTGATGGGCATCCGGACACGCCCCTGCGTGCGGTAGTGCAGCTTGGCGACCTGGGCCACGATCTGATCGAACGCGGGATAGACGAAACCGTCGAACTGGATCTCGACCACCGGGCGATAGCCGCGGAAGGCGAGTCCCACGGCCATGCCGACGATGCCTGATTCGGCCAGTGGGGTGTCGATGACCCGCTTCGCGCCGAACTCGTCGAGCAGTCCGTCGGTGATGCGGAAGACTCCTCCGAGCTTGCCGATGTCCTCCCCGAGCAGCACGACCCTGTCGTCGTCGCTCATGGCCTGTCGCAGTCCCGCGCCCAGCGCCTTCCCGAGGGTCATCTCCGTCGCGGTCATGGTCACGCCTCCCCCTCGAACGACGCGAGGTGCGCCGCATACTCGTCGCGCTGACGATCGAGCCCCGAGTGCGGCTCGGCGTAGACACCGTCGAACACGGCGAGCGGCGGACGCGTCACCATGCCGAGGCACTCCGCCCGCATCTCGCGCGCGATCTCGTCGGCGGCCGCCTGGGTCGCGGCCAGGTGGTCGTCACCGAGTTCCCCGAGATCGCGCAGGTGCTCCTCCAGACGGGAGATGGGGTCGCGACGCCGCCAGTCGTCGAGCTCCGCCTGCGGGCGATAACGGGTCGGGTCGTCTGCGGTCGTGTGGGGGCCCATCCGGTAGGTCACGGCCTCGATGTACGCGGGCCCCTTACCTGCCCGTGCGTGGGCCAGCGCCCACCGCATCGCCGCCATGCAGGCGAGCACGTCGTTGCCGTCGACGCGGACGCTCGGGATGCCGAACCCCGGCGCGCGACCCGCGATCGGATACGCGGACTGCACGCTCACCGGCTCCGAGATCGCCCAGTGGTTGTTCTGACAGACGAACACCACGGGCGCCCCGTAGGACGCCGCGAAGATCATCGCTTCGTTCACATCGCCCTGGCTGGTCGCTCCATCGCCGAAGTAGGTGACCGCCACCTCGTCGGCCTCGTCATGGAGGATGCCGAGGCCGTAGCCCACCGCATGCAGAGTCTGGGCGCCGATGATGATCTGCAGTGGTGCGACGCGCAGAGCCTCCGGGTCGTGCCCTGCGCCTTCCTCCCCGCGCCACATCCGCACGTAGTCGCCGGGCTTCGCACCGCGCGCGTAGATCACGCCCGTCTCGCGGTAGCTGGGGAACACGTAGTCCCTCGCGGCCAGCGCGCGCGCCGTGCCGATCTGCGTGGCCTCCTGGCCCTGACACGGAGCCCACAGCCCCAGCTGGCCCTGCCGCTGCAGCGCGACGCCCTCCGCGTCGATGCGGCGGAGGATGACCATGTCGCGGTGCAGTGCGCGCAGCTGCTCGGCGTCGACGTCGTCGACGAAGGCGTCGAGTCGGGGGTTCGCGACGCGCTGACCGTCCGGCGCGATCATGCGCTCGGTGAGCTCGAGATCCTGCGCGGTGTCGGCGATCGGGGTGACCTGCGGTGACATCGTCGTCCTCCTGGGTTCGTGGCCGCCGGCTCGGGTTCTCCGCACAGCCCCGGCCTCATCGCCGGTTCACTCGAGCGTACGTCCGCTCATCACCTCGCTCAAGCAATGGGGATCGGCTTGAGCATGTTGCCAAATATCGGCCCGACCTGCCCTGCTATGGTTTGGCACTATGGCTGGACTCGACCGCATAGATCTCGAACTGCTCGCCGCACTCGCGGATGACCCGAGGGTCACCATCGTCGCCCTCGCCGAGAACCTCGGGCTCTCACGGAACACCATCCAGGCGCGCATGGCGAGGCTGGAGCAGACGGGCATCTTCCAGTCCTACGAGCGCTCGTTCTCGACGGACGTCCTGGGGTTCCCGCTGCAGGCGTTCGTCAGCATCGGCGTGCGGCAGACCGAGCTCCCCCGCATCATCACGGAGCTCGCGCGGATCCCCGAGGTGGTGCAGGCGCATGGGCTCAGCGGATCGATCGACCTGCTCGCACGCGTCGCCTGCCGCGACGCGCGGCATCTGTTCGACACCGACGCACGCATCCTGTCGATCGAGGGCGTGGAGCGCACGGAGACCTCGCTGGCGATGGGCGAGGTGATCCCGTTCCGGGTCGCCGGTCTCATCGGCCTCGCGAGACGGGAATCCTGAGGAAGCGGCGGACGGCGCCCGCCGCTTCGGCCGGCGTCTCGTAGTGGATCAGGTGTCCGACGTGGGCGATCTCGACGAGGGTCGCCTCGTCGAAACGGGTGGCCAGCTCACGCTCGACCTCGATCGGAGTGATGTCGTCGCGCTGGGCGGCGATCAGCAGTGTGGGGGTGGCGATCTCCGACGCGAACTCGCTGACGTCGTGCGACACGCTGGTGACGAATGCGTCGCGCAGCACATCGCGGTCGGCGAAGCGTGAGAAGTAGGTGTCGTGCTGGTCGTGGATGAAGCGGCGCAGACCCCGATCCGAGGTCTTCGCCATCGTGACGCTCATCACTCTGACGACCGCCCTGTTGCGCAGCAGCGCGGTGCCCAGCTTCTCCGGAAGCCGCGCACCCAGGGCGTAGTAGAGCACCGCGAGGCGGGTCATGATCCCCTTCGGCCCCTCCAGGGCCGGAGCGCCGATCGGGTTGACCAGGATCAGCTTCGGCGTCTCCAGGCCGCCCGCCACCGCAGCAGCGGCGACGATGGACCCGAAGGAATGGCCGAGGATCACGGCGCCGGGCGCGACCGCGTCCGAGAACTCGCGCAGCCATCCGACGTACTCGTCGAGATCGTACGTTCGCCCGCTCACCGGAGCGGTCTCGCCGAACCCCGGGAGATCCGGAGCGATCACACGGACCTCGGGGAGATACGCGAGGACGGGTTCGAGACCGTGGTGCTCCCCGCGGAAGCCGTGCACGGCGATGATCGTCGTCGCGGCGTCGGCAGGACCGTACGTCCAGTAGGCCGTCGTGCCCCCGCGCACCTCCACCTCGTGACGTTCGACCGGAAGTCGGCTGAGGCGGTCGGCATAGGGCGAGGGCACGGGCATGCGTCCAGTGTACGGAGGCCGGGAGCGGCATCCCGTGTCCCTCCGCGCGGATGTCGGAGACCGGATCTACGGTGAAAGCATGCCTCAGGTCTCGTCCCTCCCCCATTGGATCACCCGCGTGGGCGTGTTCGATCTGGAGACGACGGGTGTCGACGTCGAGAACGACAGGGTCGTCACCGCGCACGTCGGCCTCCTCGACGCGGACGGGCGCGAGATCGCCGCGAGGGACTGGCTCGCAGACCCCGGGATCCCCATCCCCGACGGCGCCACCGCCGTCCACGGCGTCACCACCGAGCACGCCCGCCGCCTGGGCAGGCCCGTCGCCGAGGTGGTCGCGCAGGTCACGGGAGCCCTGCGGTCGCTGCTGTCGCAGGGCGTTCCCATCGTCGCCTACAACGCGGCGTACGACTTCTCGCTGCTGGCACACGAGGCCCGTCGACACGGGGTGCTTCCGCTCGAGAACCCCGCACCCGTGATCGACCCGCTCGTCATCGACAAGGCGTACGACAGGTACCGACCGGGCAAGCGCACGCTCGAGGTCGTCGCCGCGCTGTACGCGGTGCCCCTCGACGATGCGCATCAGGCGTCGGCGGATGCGGTCGCCGCGGGTCGCGTCGCCCAGGCTCTGGCCCGCCAGTTCGTCCTCCCCGACACGCTCGACGAGTTGCACACACGACAGATCGGATGGGCGCGCTCCCAGGCCGCGAGCCTCACGGAGTACTTCATCCGGATCGGTCGACTCGATCCTGACGACAGGCTCGACGGCGAGTGGCCCGTGCGGGCACGCCGCGATGCGGAGGAGGTGGATCCGCATGCGCCTGCGCACCGATGACGCCACCCGTGTCGAGAGCACCTGGAAGCAGTACGTCCCGTCAGCCGTGCTCCACGACGTCGACCGACAGCGCTTCTTCTTCGACTGGCATTCGGCAGATCTGACCGGCGCGAGCGTGGTCCGCTACGACCTCGCCGCGGAGGTGCGCTCGACCGTTCAGCCCGAGAACCAGTTCCTCGTCTGCCGGATCGAGGGCCCTGCCGTGCGCATCCGCTCCGACCGGGCCGACCTCGATGCGAGTCGTCCGTGGATCAGCGACGGCGCCCGAGTCCACTCTCACTGGGAGCGCGGAGCGCGGGTCAGCGCCGTCGTGTTCGAACCCACCTCATTGCAGCGACTCGCCCGCACGATCAGCGGCGACGACATGCTCTCTCTGCACGCATCGGACCTCTCGCCCCGGTCGGCCTCGCTGGCGGCGGCCTGGGATCGGATGTTCACCTACCTCGAGCGCAGCCTGGCGGAGCTCGACGATCACGACGAGCTGCTGCGTGCAGAGCTCGATCGTCACGCGGCCGCGGCGACGCTCGCCACGTTCTCGATCGCTGGTGCGCCACGACGTCAGCGGTCGGCGCAGACGTCGCCGGCACCCGTCACGGTGCGTCGTGCGCTCGAGTTCATCGCCGAGAACGCGCACCGACCCATCACCGTCGACGATGTGGCGACGGCCGTGCACATCTCGACGAGGGGACTCCAGTACGCCTTCCGCCGTGCGCTCGACACCACGCCGGCCGAACGCCTGCGCCAGGCGCGTCTCGACGGCGCCCACCGCGAGCTGCGGTCGGGGGCTCCGTCGACCGTGTCCGCGGTCGCCCGTCGATGGGGATTCTCGCACCCGTCGCGCTTCGCCACGGCCTATCGGGAGAGCTTCGGAGTGCTGCCCTCGCAGACGGTCGCCATGCACGGCCGATGACAGTTCGCGCACGACCTGTTCGCGAACCGCGCGCAGGGAGGCCACGTGCCGGGACACTCGAGTCGCGGGCGAATAGATTCTCGACCATGGGTTACCTGTACTACGGCGGATCGGACCCGATCCAGATCGACGACCGCCCGCTCGCGCATCTCAAGGTCGTCATCGCGACGAAGCTGCGCCGCAACGAGAGCTTCACCCTCACCTGGCGACACCCCGACGACCAGCCTCAGGGTCGCTCCACGGTGTGGCTGCACCCCTCGATCCCCCTCCGTTTCGTCTTCGACGAGGCGGAGGCCACGTCACTGAGCCGCCGGTGGATCGAGGCACTCGCCCACTCGGCGAACTCGACCGGCGGCGTGATGCTCGTCGACGAGCTGCTCGACCCGCCCGAGGACGCGTTGAGCGTCTGACACACCGGCGTGTGCCGTCACCCTCATCCACTGTCAAGTCCCTCGCCGCACCGCGGCCACGGTGTCAGACTGTAGGCGATGACAGGACGATCGGTATGACGGGTACCCGAGGGGATGGCGAGGACGTGTGCCGTTCCGACACCGCACGGCACGGGACCGTCACAGTCGCACCGCGAGGCGAGCCGGCCGTCTCGGTGGTCATCCCCGTGAAGGACGATGCGGCGCTGCTGACGCGCTGCCTGTCGGCGCTCACCGCTCAGGATCGACCGGTCGACGAGATCATCGTCGTCGACAACGGCTCCTCCGACGACTCGGCCGATCGCGCCAGAGCCGCGGGGGCGCGTGTCGTGCGCTGCGATGATCCCGGGATCCCGGCTGCGGCGTCCGCCGGCTACGACGCCGCCCGCGGCGATCTCATCCTCCGTCTCGACGCGGACTGCGTGCCGGAGCCCGGATGGGTGCGAGCGATCGTCGGCGCGTTCGCCGCGGACGCGGACATCGCCGCGTTCACCGGTCGAGCGCGGTTCACCGACGGGCCGGCCGCGCTCCGCACGCCGTTGGAGCTGCTCTACCTCGGTGCGTATCGCGCGCTGCTGGGCCTCACGCTCGGGCATCCGCCGCTGTTCGGCTCCAACCTGGCATTCCGCCGCGAGGCATGGGAGTCCGTGCGCGGCGAAGTGCATCGCGACGACCCCGAGCTGCACGACGACCTCGACCTCGCTTTCCATCTCGGCAGGGGGCACCGCATCGGCATGCTGCCGGAGGGCCGTATGGGGATGTCGATGCGACCGTTCACCGATGGCCGGTTCGGCCGTCGGGTGCACCGGGGGTATCGCAGCGTCGTCGTGCATTGGCCCCACGACTTCCCTCCGCGACGGTGGCGACGTCTTGTCACGGAGAGTCTGCGCCGACGTGCGGCGCGGCGGGTGCTCGCATGAGCACTCCTGCGGTCATGGGGCCCGCGTCGGCTCCGGATCTCCACGTGATGTCCTTCAACATCCGTCGCGCGATGGACGGTCCCCTGGTCCGCCGAGCAGACCGGTGGGGCCGGCGCGCCCCGGCCGTCGCGGCGCTGCTCGGAGCGGAGGCGCCGACGATCCTGGGGCTGCAGGAGGTGCGGCCCCGGGCGCTGCGCGTCGTCCGAGAGGCGCTGGGCCCGCGGTACCGGTCGCTCGGTCGAGGTCGCGGGAGACACGGCAACGGCGAGGGCACTCCGATCCTCTACGACACCTCGCGGGTGACGCTGAGGTCGTGGACCCAGCAGGCGCTCTCGGACACGCCCAGCAGCCCGGGATCGATCGGCTGGGGCAACCTGATCCCCCGGATCCTCGTGGCCGCGGAGTTCACGGATGTCGCCACCGGCCGGTCTCTGCTGGTCGTGAACACCCACCTCGATCACCTCTCCCCCGCCTCGCGTGCGCATTCCGCGCGCGACGTCGTGGCGCTCGTCGCCCGCAGCGCCGCACCGGCCGTCGTGATGGGTGACCTGAACGCCGGGGACGGGTCGACGGCCGTGCGGGCTCTGATCGCGGGAGGGCTGGCGGACAGCTGGAGCGAGGCGGAGACGCGACTGACCCCCGAGTGGGGCACGTGCCCGGGGTATCGACCTGCCCGCGCCGAAGGACGCCGCATCGATCGGATCCTCATCACTCCCGGCATCCGCGTGCGGGAGTCCGCCATGAACGACCGATCGTTCGACGGCATCCGCCCCTCGGATCACCTGCCGGTGCAGAGTCTGCTCACGATCGTGGAGGATGGCCGATGACTCTCAGAGACGACTTCCTGCGTCCTCCCCGCACCGCCGCGGAATGGGCGGCGGACGCCCTCCGTGTCATCGGAGTGGTCGCGGTCGGTGTCGCGGCGATCGTGCTCGCGCCGACGGACGTCGGGATCACCGCGCTCGCCCTCCCCGCCCTGATGCTGCCACGGATGCTGGGCCTGCGCGGATGGTTCGATCTGACCACGTGCGTGCTCGTCCTCGCGGCGGCGTGGAGCAACGTCTTCGATCTGTACCGCAGCGTCCCCGGATGGGATCTGCTGCTGCATTTCGCCTGCACCGGCGTGCTCGCGGTCATCGCCGCCGTCGTGCTCACGCGCGCCCGGATCGCGCCGATCACCCGCGGCGACGCGGTGTCGGCTCGTACCCCGCTCGTCCTTCTCCCCCTGATCGCGCTGGCGCTCAGCGCGATGTGGGAGATGGTCGAGTGGCTGGGCCTGACGTATCTGAGCGACGAGATCTTCGTGACGTATCAGGACACGATCGGCGACATGGTCTTCGGCGGTCTCGGTGGTCTGGTCGCGGGCCTCGCACTCGTGTTCGCGCCCGTCGAGCGCGCGGCACGAGAGGCGAGCGATGCAGGCATGGTCGCGTCAGCAGTCGTGCGGGAGTAGGGCGGGCGGGACTTGAACCCGCGATCGTTGGGTTATGAGCCCACTGCCTTAACCAGCTTGGCCACCGCCCCGCGCAGACCAGCCTAGCGGGCTGGCGGAGTCAGACCGGTGTGGCCTCGATGTGCGCGCGCACGTGGCGGAGGTAGGCATCGGCGTTGTCGCGGAGTCCCACCCTCTCGTTGTCGGTGAGGGGTCTGCGCACCGTGGCGGGTATCCCCGCGACCAGGGATCCGTCGGGCACCTGAGTGCCGCCGAGGACGACGGCACCGCCCGCCACGAGGCACCCTGCGCCGATGACCGCGCCACTGAGCACCACGGCGCCCATGCCGACGAGCGAGCCGTCGCCGATCGTGCAGCCGTGCACGACGGCATTGTGTCCGATCGACACGTCCGCTCCCAGGAGCACGGGATGGGCGGCGTCGACGTGGACCGAGACGTTGTCCTGCAGGTTGCTCCGCGCACCGACGGTGATGGAAGCGGAGTCCGCGCGCAGCACGGCGTTGTACCAGACGCTTGAGCCTGCAGCCAGCGAGACCTGTCCGACGATGCGCGCACCGTCGGCGACGAAGACGTCCTGAGCGATCGAGGGCTCCTTTCCCGGAAGTGCGAGAACGGATGCTCCACGTGCGATGACCATGAGGGGAGACTACCCTCACATCCCAGGAATACCGCGTGTTTCCGGGGCACTAAGCCGAGCCTTCGCTTGCTTGCGGAATGTTTTCAGATGAGTAGCGTTGTCTTCATCAGGTACGAGAAGAGCACTTCAGAGGAGCACAGCATGAGCAAGGTACAGACCGTTCCCACCACCGCCAGCGACCCGACCGTGGCAGCCGCAGCGGCTCAGTTCCTCTCCCCCGTCGTCCTGGGACTGCAGGCACTGACGGTCAACGGCAAGCAGGCCCACTGGCACGTTCGCGGAGCGAACTTCGTCGGCGTGCACGAGCTGCTCGACACGATCGTCGCCCACGCCGGTGACTTCGCGGACACCGCGGCCGAGCGGATCGTCGCCCTGGGGCTCCCGATCGACGCCCGCGTCAGCGCCGTCGCCGCCAAGGCCGGAGCCACCTCGGTTCCTGCAGGCTTCACGCAGTCCGACGAGCTCGTGCGCGCCGTCATCGCCGACATCGACGCGATCCTGGTCGATGTCAAGGCCGCGATCGACGGTCTCGACGAGGTCGACCTCACCAGCCAGGACGTCGCGATCGAGGTCATGCGCGGACTCGAGAAGGACCGCTGGTTCCTCGTGTCGCACATCGCCGCCTGATCACCAGACGTATCGACGAGGGCACCGGGGTCATCCCGGTGCCCTCTTTCGTGTCCGAGTGCCCTCTCTCGTGTCCGAGAGTCTCAGCCGCCGTGCGTGACGCGGCCGGCCACGAGCGTCGCGATGACCGGCATGGCGCGCAGATCCGCACCCGAGGCCTGCAGCGGATCGACGCCGCAGAGGGCGATGTCGGCGAGCTGTCCAGGGCGCAGGGCGGTGCGGACGCTGGCCTCGAGCGCCTGCGCACGAGTGAGTCGCTCCTCCGGATGCCACGCGGCGCGATCGTCATCGGTGCGAGTGACCGCAGCGGCGATCGCCTGCCACGGATCCAGCGGGGCGACGGGGGCATCGGATCCGAACCGGAGCTCGACCCCGGCGTCGCGGAGGGCTCTGAGCGGGTAGCCCACTGACGTCTGCCCGGCCCAGTGCGTGCCGACGAGATCTCGGTCGTCGAGAGCGTGCTGAGGCTGCACACTCGCGATCAGCCCGAGGCGACCGAAGCGGGCGAGATCCGCGTGGCGCACGAGCTGTGCATGCTCGATGGTGCCGGCGGCACCGGAGAGGGTGAAGGCGTCGAGGGCTGCGGTGACCGCGCGGTCTCCGATCGCGTGCACGGCGACGCCGAGACCGCCCCCGGTCGCGGCGGTGAGGAGTTCGGTGAGCTCGGCGGGCGGGACCGTGAGCACTCCGAAGTTCTCCGGATCTCCGGGATAGGGGTGCGAACATGCGGCCGTCCGAGTCCCCAGCGATCCGTCGCTGATGACCTTCAGCGGTCCCACGCTGATCAGCCCGCGAGCGGCCTCCGGCGTCTCCGAGTGCTCATGCGGCTCGCCGGATCGCAGTCCCTCGGCGATCGCCCGTGTCAGGTCGGAGGGGTAGATCGCGAATTCCACCCTGTGTGCGGCGAACCCTGCGGCGACGCGCCGTGACCAGGCCTCGGCGTTCCAGGCCATGTCGAAGTCGACGAGCCCGACGACCCCTCGCGCTGCCGCGCGCTCACCCGCCGCTCGGACGGCGATGTCGGCGCGAAGCGGCTCGACGGCGTTCAGCCGTCGCGAGATCTCGAACGCGTCCTGCTCGCGCAGCATCCCGTCAGGGCTCGAGAACCCCTCGAGCCGCAGCGCGGCGGAGTTCAGCCAGGTGCTGTGCACATCGGCGTTGATCAGGTACGTCGGCACGGTGCCGGTGGCGCGGTCGAGCAGCGCGAGTTCGGGAGCGTCCGGCCACAGCGCATCTCGGAAACCGCTGCCGACCTTGCGACCGTCGGGCAGAGGCGCGGCGGCCGCCATGATCGATGCGGCCTCCGCCGCAGACGATGCCCCTCCGAGCGCGACGCGCTCGGTCGCGAGCGCCCACTGCACTGTGTGCACGTGGTTGTCCCACAGGCCGGGGACCGCCCAGGCCCCGTGTCCGTCGAGGACCTCGCCGGACGGGCCCAGCGCTCCTGCCGGCGCGATGTCCGCGATCAGCCCGTCGTCGAGGAAGATGTCGACCGGCTCGTCGTCGATCAGGAACTCACTGCCCGGGCCCGCGATGCGCACGTTCGCGACGGTGCCGATCCGGGATCCGACGCCGCTCATCCGGCGGCTCCGAGACGGGCCTGCTGCGCGCGCCTCATGTCGGCGGCGAGTTCGGGCTGTGCGTACGGCCCGTCGCCCTCGAGATGCGCGATCACCGCCTCGATCGTCTCGGCGTCCTTGTTCTGGCTGAGCTTGCGCTTGGCGACGACGCGCGTCGGTGTGAGGCGGAATCCGACGGTGCCGGCGGCCAGCCGCTCGATGAACGCAGGATCGTTCGGTCGCTCCCACATCCGGCGCGGATCCGGCATCCGCCCCTCGAACCGGTCGACGAGCCGGTCCAGCACACGGAGGTTCTCCTCATCGCTCAGGATCTCGGGGACCCCGGCGAGGTGCATGGCGGTGTAGTTCCACGTCGGCACGGCCTGGACGTCGCCGTACCACCCCGGCGAGATGTAGCCGTGAGGCCCCTGGAGCACGACGAGCAGTTCGCGCTCGCCCATGCCGTGGATCCGGTCATCAGGGCGTCCGACGTGGCCCACGATCGTGAGATCGTCCCTCCCGTCGTCGAGCAGCACCGCATAGTGCGAAGACACGAGGCCCTCAGGGCCGTCGCTCACGATCGTCGCCCACGGATTGCCATCGATGACACGACGGATCTCCTGAACGTCCGCAAGCGTGAAACTGGGATTCTGACGCATCCTCCCAGCCTACGGTCGACGGCTCACGCCTGGCAGCGCGGACACCAGTAGAGCTTTCGCGCCCCGATCTCCTCGAGTGCGATCTCGGTGCCGCAGATCCGACAGGGCAGGCCCGCCCGGTGGTAGACCCAGTGCCGATCGTCGCGGTTCGCCATCGCTGCGCGATACTGCGCCGCGGAGAGGTCGTCCATGGTCATCATCTGACCTGTCTCGACGCCGATGGCGAGCAGACGCACCCAGTCGTGCCAGAGCGCGCGCACCACGTCCTCCGGAACCTCACGCCCAGGCGTGTGCGGGTTCAGTCGCTGACGGAAGAGCATCTCGGCGCGGTACACGTTGCCGATGCCGCTGACGACGGCCTGGTCCATCAGGAGCAGCGCTATCGCGGTCGGCTTCCGGCGTACGGCGCGGACGAACCGCTCCTCGTTCTCCACCGGATCGCCCACGAGCGGATCGGGGCCGAGCTTGGCGACACTCGCCAGCATCTCCTCCGGGGTCTGCAGCACGCACGCCGTGGGTCCGCGCAGGTCGGCCGCGGTGATGTCGGTCATCAGCCGCAGACGCACCTGACCCACCACCGGCGGCGGCCACTCCAGCCCTTCATCGGCGAGTCCCTTGGTCTGCTCCGACATGCGGACGTGCACGCGGGTGCGTCGTGGTGCACCGATGGACGCGAGCGAGTTCTCGCCCGCCTCATCGAGGATCGCGTCATCCGACGCCGCACCGTCGACCGGCTCCTCGTCGATGACCGTGCCCCGCTGGTTCGTCTGGCCCATGCGTCCGTTCGCGGCGGCGATGGTCGGATCGACGATGATGTCGCCGGCGAAGTCCCAGGCCCCGTAGAGGCCCAGGTGCACCCGGAGCCATACGTCGCCCTCCGCTTCGAGGAACATCTGCTTGCCGACGGCCTGCACGCTCAGCGCCTCACGCCCGTCGAGGACGGCGGCGCCCTCGGCGAACCGCCCCTGGGGGCTCGATGCGCTCAGCGACTTGCCGACGAAGTTGCGGTCGAACTGCCGCGCGATGCGATGTACGGAATGCCCCTCCGGCATGTCAGGCCCGAGGGTCCGGCAGCAGCGAGCCGTCGCGCTCGAAGTCCGCGATCTGACCGATCCGGCGGACGTGCCGCTCGTCGTGCGAGAAGGGGGTCGCGATGAACGTGTCGATGAACGAGGTGACCTCCTCGAACGTGTGCTGGCGCGCACCGATCGAGATGACGTTCGCATCGTTGTGCTCGCGGGCGAGCTCGGCGGTCGACGTGTTCCAGACCAGAGCGGCACGCACGCCCGCGACCTTGTTCGCCGCGATCTGCTCGCCGTTGCCCGATCCTCCGAAGACGACCCCGAGGGTCTCGACGCCCGCAGCCTGATCCGCCACGACGGCCTGGGCCGCGCGGATGCAGAACGCGGGGTAGTCGTCGACCGCGTCGTACTCGATCGGACCATGATCGACGACCTCGTGCCCGGCGCCGCGGAGGTGCTCCTGCAGCTGCGTCGAGAAGTCGAGACCGGCGTGATCGGTGGCGATGTGGATGCGCATGGCATCCATCCTAGAAGCGCAGCCCCTCAGCGGATGCTCACGGGGCGATGCCGGAGGCGGCCGGCTTGAAACCCGCACGCACGTTCTCGCAGCAGCCAGGACGACAGACGTCGAACGCCCCGGGGAGAGAGGTCACGTGCGGCCGCTCCTCGTTGGGGCGCCCCTCGAGGCGCTCCACGATCAGATCGACGATGCCGGTGACGAACGAGGGCGCGACACCCGGCGTCGGGGTACGTGTGAAGGCGAGCCCCGCCTCTTCGGCGGCCTCGGCCGCCTCGGTGTCGAGATCCCAGAGCACCTCCATGTGATCGCTCATGAAGCCGACCGGGACGACCGCGACGGCCTTGCGCCCGCGTGCGGGGAGCTCGCCGATCACGTCGCACACGTCAGGCTCGAGCCACGGCTGCGATGCGGGGCCGGAACGGGACTGGTACACCAGCTCCCACGACACCTCCGCAGCCTCGGGGATGCTCTCACGGACCCTGTCCATGACCCAGGCGGCGACCGCGAGGTGCTGAGCCGCGTAGGCGCCGCCCTCTCCCCAGTCGATGTCGCGGGCGCCGGAGCGCTCCGCATCGGCGGTCGGGATGCTGTGGGTGGAGAAGAGGATCTGGATCTCGGCGGGCGCGATGCCCTGACTCATGAACGTGTCGACGGCCTCACGCACACCCGTCTCGAAGGACTCCACGAATCCGGGGTGGTCGTAGAACGGACGGATCTTGTCGATCGTCACCGTCTCGCCGAGATTCGTCTCCTCGAGCACACGGGCGAAGTCCTCGCGGTACTGTCGGCAGCTCGAGAAGGAGCTGTAGGCGCTCGTCGCGAAGGCGAGCAGCGTCCGCTTCCCGTCGGCCGCGGCCTCGGTCACGACCTCCTCGAGGTACGGGCTCCAGTTGCGGTTGCCCCAGTACACCGGAAGGTCGATGCCCCGGCGGGCCAGCTCGCCCTCGAGCGCCTCCTTCAGGATGCGGTTCTGTCCGTTGATCGGGCTCACACCGCCGAAGTGACGGTAGTGGTGCGCGACCTCCTCCAGCCGCTCGTCGGGGATGCCGCGTCCGCGCGTGACGTTGCGGAGGAACGGGATGACGTCATCCTGACCCTCCGGCCCGCCGAAGCCGGCGAGGAGGATCCCGTCATAGGCGACGGGGGTCGTCATATAGGGCGCGCCCGTGGAGGCGGCAGCAGAGGAAAAGCGGACGGTGTTCGGCTCGATCGCGGTCACCCCTTCATTCTTTCACCTCCGGAGAGCGTGACAGGCCGCCGTGCTGGCGTAGGCTGTCAGGGTTGCCGTGGGCGCCAACTGCGCTGGGTTGCGGCAGCATCCCCTCACCCCTGGGAGTACCGCTGTGCCTGGAGAGAACCTCACCCGCATCGAAGCGCAGGAGCGCCGTGACGTCGTCGACACCCAGTCGTACGAAGTCTCGCTCGACCTGACGAAGGGCGCCGAGGTCTTCGGATCCCGCAGCGTCGTGCGCTTCACCGCGACGCCGGAGAGCTTCACCTTCATCGACCTGATCGCTCGTGAGGTGCGCGAGATCTCGCTCAACGGCGAGCAGCTCGACCCCGACGAGGTGTTCGAGGACTCGCGGATCGCCCTCTCCGGTCTGCAGGCCGAGAACGTCCTCGTCGTCGACGCGGACTGCGCCTACACCAACACCGGAGAGGGGCTGCATCGCTTCGTCGACCCCGTCGACGACGAGGTCTACCTCTACTCCCAGTTCGAGGTCCCCGACTCGCGTCGCGTCTTCGCCGTGTTCGAGCAGCCCGATCTGAAGGCCACGTTCCAGTTCACGGTGACGGCCCCGTCGTCGTGGAAGGTCGTCTCCAACTCCCCCACGCCCGAGCCGATCGTGCACGACGACGATTCGGTCGCCACGTGGGGCTTCGAGCCCACTCCCCGCATCTCCTCGTACATCACGGCGCTCGTCGCCGGACCCTACGAGTCGACGTTCTCCGAGCTCACCAGCGCCTCGGGTCGCGTGATCCCCCTCGGCGTCTATGGCCGCAAGAGCCTGTGGCAGCACCTCGACGCCGACTACATCTTCGACAAGACACGCGAGGGATTCGCGTACTTCGAGTCCAAGTTCGGCGTTCCGTACCCGTTCGCCAAGTACGACCAGCTCTTCGTCCCCGAGTTCAACGCCGGAGCCATGGAGAACGCCGGAGCGGTCACCTTCACCGAGACCTACGTCTTCCGCAGCAAGGTCACGGATGCCGTCAAGGAACGTCGTGTCGTCACGATCCTGCATGAGCTCGCCCACATGTGGTTCGGCGACCTCGTCACGATGAAGTGGTGGAACGACCTCTGGCTCAACGAGTCCTTCGCGGAGTGGGCCTCCACCATCGCCACCGCCGAGGCCACCGAGTGGACCGAGGCGTGGACCACCTTCAACGCGATGGAGAAGACCTGGGCGTACCGCCAGGATCAGCTGCCCTCGACGCACCCGATCACCGCCGTGATCAACGACCTCGAAGACGTGCAGGTCAACTTCGACGGCATCACGTATGCGAAGGGCGGTTCCGTCCTCAAGCAGCTCGCAGCCTGGGTCGGCATCGAGGAGTTCTTCGCCGGCGTCTCGCAGTACTTCCAGAAGCACTCCTGGGGCAACACCGAGCTCAGCGACCTGCTCACCGAGCTCGAGGCCACCAGCGGTCGCGACCTGACGACCTGGTCGAAGAAGTGGCTGGAGACCGCCGGTGTCAACACGCTCGAGCCGCTCATCGCCGATGACGCCGACGGCACCATCACGCGTTTCGCGGTGACGCAGACGGCCCCCGCCGACTACCCCACGATCCGCCCGCACCGTCTCGGCATCGGCTTCTACACCCTCGAGGACGGCGCTCTCGTGCGCACGCACTACGCGGAGGTCGATGTCGACGGAGACCGCACCGAGGTTCCGGAGCTCCACGGGCTCACGCGTCCCGATCTCGTGCTGCTCAACGACAACGACCTCGCCTACGCGAAGATCCGCCTCGACGAGAAGTCCCTCGCCACCGCGATCGCGCATCTCGCCGACATCAGCGATCCCCTCGCGCGATCGCTCGTCTGGGGGGCCGCCTGGGATCAGACCCGCGACGCCGAGACCGCAGCCTCCGACTACATCGACCTCGTGCTCGGCAACATCGGACGCGAGACCGAGTCGACGACCGTGCGTACCACGCTCGCCCAGCTGCGCACCGCTGCCACCCTGTACGTCACCCCCGAGAAGCGTCTCGCTGCGCGGCAGAAGATCGCCGACGGCATCTGGGCGCTCGCCGAGTCCGCGGAGTCGGGCAGTGACAGCCAGCTCCAGTTCGTGACCGCCTTCGCCGGATCGCTCGTCACCCCGGAGCACGCCGGCATCATCGGCCGTCTGCGATCCGGCGAGGAGACGCTCCCGGGGCTCGAGATCGACGCCGACCTCAACTGGCAGCTGCTCGTCGGTCTCGCCACGATCGGCGCCACCGACGCGGCATCCATCGATGCCGCACTCGCGGCCGACAACACCTCGAAGGGTGGCGAGTTCGCCGCCCAGGCCCGAGCGGCTCTGCCCGACGCCGCAGCCAAGGACGCCGCCTGGGAGTCGCTGATCGAGCGCGGAGATGCGCCGAACACCATCGTCCGCTCTGCGGCGCTCGGCTTCGTGCACCCGGCAGGTGCCGAGGTGCTGCGGCCCTTCGTGCCGAAGTACTTCGACATGCTGATCCCGATCTGGGAGTCGCGCACCTACCAGATCGCCCAGTACCTGATCGTCGGCCTTTTCCCCACCGCGATCGCCGATGCGGAGCTGCGCGACGCGACGAGGACCTGGCTGTCGGAGAACCAGGACGCCGCCCCGGCCCTTCGCCGTCTCGTGCTCGAGAACCTCGCCGACGTCGAGCGCGCGCTGGCCGCGCAGTCCCGCGACGCCGAGGACTGAGAACCGAAGTCCGATCAGGCCTCTGCGCGGTGCGTCCAGCCCGCGCAGAGGCCTGATCGCTACTCTGGAGGTGATGATGCAGCCATTCCAAGTCACCCCCGAACCCGCCCCCGCCGACCTGCCGAAGTGGTGGGTAAACACGCTCGATGTCCTCGGCGTCATCGGCGGCAAGGCCCTCAGCGTCGGCATCATCATCGTGGCGTGCGTGCTCATCGCACTCGTGCTGCGCGTGGTCATCCGCCGGGTGGTGCACCGCATCGTCGACACGGCCAAGACCAAGGCGGACGTCGACGACACGCAAGCACTGGAGCGCTCCCCGCTCGCCGATATGCGTCTCGTGCAGAGGACCCGCACGCTCGGCACCATCCTGCAGAACATCGTCAACGTGATGCTCGTGGTGATCGCACTGGTCCTCATCGTGAATGCGCTCGACAACAGCCTGCTCGGCTCGCTCACGCTGCTGACGGCCGCGGTCGGCGCCGGCCTGGGCTTCGGAGCGCAGAACATCGTCAAGGACGTGCTGAACGGCATCTTCATCGTGGCCGAGGACCAGATCGGCATCGGCGATGTCGTCGACCTCGGGCTCGCCTCGGGCGTCGTCGAGTACGTCAGCGTCCGGATCACCCAGGTGCGTGATGTCAACGGAACGCTCTGGTACGTCCGCAACGGCGAGGTGCTGCGCATCGGCAACATGTCTCAGGGATGGGCGCGGGCGATCATCGACCTCGGCGTCCCCGCAGACTCCGACCTCGACCAGGTCGAGAAGCTCATGCTCGAGACCGCGCAGGGTCTGGCCAAAGACCCGAAGTGGCGTACCCGCATCGTCGAGAAGCCCGAGCTGTGGGGCCTCGAGTCGATCGACGGCGATGCCCTGGTCGTGCGGCTCGTGATCAAGGCGCGCGCGAATGCGAAGGACGACGTCGCGCAGGAGCTGCGCAAGCGTCTGCGTACGACCATGCGCGAGCACGCGATCGACTTCCCCAGCATGACGACGGTCGTGCCGACCGGGCTCGACGGTGCGCGCCGGGTGCGCGGGGCCAATCCCCCCAGGACGCGGCCCAATGCCGTCACGGGCGTGCCCGTCATCCCGGATCGCGGCATCTGGCGGCGCAAGAAGACGAACGACGACGGGAGTCCCCAGAAGTGACCTTCTACGACGAGGTGGGCGGTCGAGAGACCTTCGCGAAGATCGTCGCGGTCTTCTACCGGGAGGTCGCCCAGGATCCGGTCCTCAAGCCGATGTACCCCGAAGACGACCTCGGGCCGGCGGAAGAGCGTCTGCTGATGTTCCTCGAGCAGTACTGGGGAGGGCCGACCACCTATGGCGAGACTCGGGGGCACCCCCGACTGCGGATGCGGCACATGCCGTTCCACGTCGACCCCGACGCCCGGGACCGGTGGCTTCGACACATGCGGACGGCTTTGGACGAGGCACAGTTGTCGCCCCTGCACGAATCGACGCTGTGGGACTATCTCGAGCGCGCGGCATATGCCATGGTGAACACATTCGAGCCGTCAGGCATCGGCGCTCCCGCCGAGGGACGATCCCCGCTCGAGACGAGATCACGTCAGGAATCAACGGAGAGCACATGACGACCACGCCCCAGTCCGCCGACGTCCTGGTCATCGGATGGGGGCTCGCCGGTCTCGTGGCCGCGAGCGAGGCGCTGGATGCCGGCCGTCGCGTGATCCTGGTCGATCAGGAGCCTCGGACGAACCTCGGCGGCCAGGCCTGGTGGTCCTTCGGTGGACTGTTCCTCATCGACTCCCCCGAGCAACGGCGCATGGGCATCCGCGACTCGCTGGCCCTCGCGACGCAGGACTGGCTGGGCACGGCGGCGTTCGACAGGCCCGAGGACGAGTGGCCGCGACGCTGGGCCGAGGCCTACCTCCAGTTCGCCGCCGGCGAGAAGCGGGCCTGGCTGCGCGAGCGGGGCGTGGGCTTCTTCCCGGTGGTCGGCTGGGCGGAGCGCGGCGGCTACGGGGCGCTCGGCCCCGGCAACTCGGTGCCGCGGTTCCACATCACCTGGGGCACCGGGCCCGGGATCGTCGCGCCCTTCGCCGCGGCGGTCGAGCAGGGCGAGCGCGAGGGACACCTCACGATCCTCCCCCGCCACCGCGTGACCGAGCTGGTCGTCACCGACGGAGCGGTCACGGGGGCCAGAGGGCAGATCCTCGAATCGACCCCGACCGCGCGGGGCGTCGAGAGCTCTCGGCGCTCGATCTCCGACTTCGAGATCAGCGCCGGGGCGACGATCGTGGCCTCAGGGGGCATCGGCGGGAACCACGACCTCGTGCGGGCCGCCTGGCCCGAGCGTCTGGGAACGCCTCCGACGCACATGCTGACCGGCGTGCCCGCCTACGTCGACGGTTCGATGCATGCGGTGTCGGAGGCCGCGGGAGCCCGGCTCATCAACGGCGACCGCATGTGGCACTACGTCGAGGGGATCACCAACTGGGATCCGGTGTGGCCGTCGCACGGCATCCGCATCCTTCCCGGTCCGTCGTCTCTGTGGCTCGATGCCACCGGCACCCGCCTGCCGGTGCCGCTGTTCCCCGGATTCGACACGCTGGGAACCCTCGCTCACCTGCGCGCGACCGGCCATGACCACTCCTGGTTCGTGACCTCGCGCCAGATCGTCGAGAAGGAGTTCGCGCTCTCCGGCAGCGAGCAGAATCCCGATCTCACCGGCAAAGACGTGGGACTGCTCCTGAAGTCGCGACTCGCGAAAGGTCCCACCGGCCCCGTGCAGGCGTTCTTGGACGAGGGCGAGGACTTCATCGTCGAGAACGATCTGGAATCGCTCCTCGAGCAGATGGCGACGCATCCAGGGGGCGAGTTCCTCGACATCGATCACGTCCGCCGCGAGGTCGTCGCCCGGGACCTCGAGATCGAGAACGACTTCACGAAGGATGCGCAGATCGGGATGCTGCGCTCGATGCGCGGGTATCGCGGAGATCGCCTCATCCGTACGGCGGCTCCGCATCGGCTGCAGGATCCCTCAGCCGGCCCACTCGTCGCCGTCAAGCTGCACGTGCTCACCCGGAAGTCGCTCGGCGGGATCACGACCGACCTGGACGGACGCGCCCTCGGGCTCGACGGCGAACCGATCGCCGGCCTCTTCGCCGCCGGAGAGGCCAGCGGCTTCGGTGGCGGCGGCGTTCACGGGTACCGGGCGCTCGAGGGGACTTTCCTCGGAGGATGCCTGTTCTCGGGCCGTCAGGCGGGTCGCGCGGCTTCGGCCTGAAGTGGGTGACCGCCTCGGTCGGTCACTCCGCTGCGCCCGTTCCGCGAACGGCCGTGAGTCCGGTCGCCACCGGACCGCGGGCGAGCACGTGGCCGCGGCGGAACGCGAGCCTGGTCCAGCGGCCGGAGCGCATGACGGGCACGTCCTCCTCGCCGGAGATGAACCCGAACGCATCGGCTGCGAACGCGACGCCGCGCGGCAGCCCGCCGAGATCCTCGTCCGGCTCACCCCAGATCGCGGCGCGGAGGGCGCGGACAGCCTCCTCCCCCGACCCCGGAGTCGCCCCGCGGGCGACGGCGCTGATGCCCCACTGAGCACGCTGGGCGATGACGGACGCGGCGAGGTTCGATTCCGCCTTCCACTGGCCGCGCGGCGGGGCGATCCCCGCCCAAGCCGGTGAGAGGCCCGTCTCCGGCAGGATGAGCGCGCGATCGTCCTGCTCGTCTGCCGTGAGCGATGCCACGACCACGTCGCACTCGAGTTCGGGATCCGCCTGCACGATGCGCATGGCGAGAACGGTCGGCGTCTGATCGAAAAGTCCGTGCGGCGACAGCGCTGCGCCGGTCAGGGCGAGAACGCCTCCGGCGGCCTGCAGTCGCACCCCCTCGTCGGAGATGCGCGTGGCTCGCCCGATGAAGGTCAGGACGTCCTTCGACGTCTCGGGATCGGCGAGGAGGAGCTGGTGCGGCACACCCTCTAAACTATCAAGGTCAGCGGCGGCAGCAGTCGCGGGAAGGACGCCATGACCCCGGACGCACACGCGATCAGCACCGTCGCACAGCTCCTGTCGGTGCTGGACCTCGATTCGACGCAGGCCCGCACGACCGAGGACATCTTCACCGGCTCGTCGCACCCGATGCCCTCGGGACGGATCTACGGCGGCCAGGTTCTCGCCCAGAGTCTTCTCGCTGCGGAGCGCACTCTGCCCGAGGACCGCGCGGTGCATTCGATGCACGGGTACTTCCTTCGACCGGGCGATGCGAGTCAGGGCATCACGATCGCCGTCGACCGGATCCACGACGGTCGTTCGTTCTCCACCCGCCGTTCTCAGGCGTACCAGAACGGTGTGCCGATCTTCTCGATGATCGCCTCGTTCCAGGACGCCGACCCCGGGGTCGAGCACGCCGCCCCGATGCCCGATGACGTGCCGGGGCCGGATACCCTGCGCCCCGACGAGGAGCGTGTCGAGGGACTGCCGGCGGGCGTGGCGCGGATGCTCAGCGACCGTGCGGCGGATGTACGACACATCGATTCGCCGCTGTTCCTGCCGAGCGACGACTCCCGTGTGCCGCAGCAGGGTGTCTGGATGCGCATGAAGGCTCCGCTCCCCGACGACCAGAGGATCCATCGCGCTGCACTGGCGTACCTGAGCGACATGACGATCCAGGAGTCCATCCTGCGCGCCCACGGGCTGTTCTGGGGACTTCCGGGGTTGAAGGTGGCGAGCCTCGATCACGCGATGTGGTGGCACCGCCCTGCCCGCGTCGACGAGTGGCTGCTGTATCTGCAGGAGTCCCCGAACTCCCGAGGCGGTCGAGGGCTCGCCCAGGGACGCATCTACACCGAGGCCGGCGAACTCGTCGCCTCCGTGGCGCAGGAGATCATGGTGAGGGTGCCGACGGCGGAGTGACGGCCACCCGCCGCATCAGCGGTGGGCGTACTCGATCGACGGTCCCACGAAGGGCTCCCAGGCCTCGCGCATCTCCGGGGTGAGCCGGGTCGGTCTCCCGGTGCCCGCGTCCACGAGAACGATCACGGCCGTCGAGCGCGCGTAGATGGTGCGCGGCTCGGATGCGGGGTCGTTGTGCACCTCATAGCAGACCTCCACGCTGGATCCGCCGAGCTTGCCGAACCACATCTGCACCTCGAGTGGTCGACGCTGGTATGGAACGGGCGCGAGGTACTCGATCTCCTGCCGGGCGATCAGGGTGAGCACACCCTCGTCGATTCCGGAGTCGAGGACGGCCGTCGACGGCGCCTGCTCACCGGGCCCCGCACGCCAGAACGCGCGCACGCGCGCCTCCTCGAGCAGTTTCAGCATCGAGGTGTTGTTGACGTGGTTGAACGCATCCAGATCCCCCCAGCGGAGATGGATCGGGATGTGCAGGCGGGGTCCCGGTGTCAGGTCGGTCATCGCTGACTCAGTCGCGAGTGAGCTTGCGGTGCGTGGAACGGTGCGGCTTGGCGGCATCCGGACCGAGGCGCTCGATCTTGTTCTCCTCGTAGGCTTCGAAGTTGCCCTCGAACCAGTACCACTTCGCGGGCTTCTCGTCGGTGCCTTCATAGGCGAGGATGTGCGTGGCGATGCGGTCGAGGAACCACCGGTCGTGCGTGATCACCACGGCGCAACCGGGGAATTCGAGAAGGGCGTTCTCGAGCGAACCCAGGGTCTCGACGTCCAGATCGTTGGTCGGCTCGTCGAGGAGCAGCAGGTTGCCACCCTCCTTGAGAGTCAGCGCGAGGTTCAGGCGGTTGCGCTCACCACCCGAGAGCACGCCCGCCTTCTTCTGCTGGTCCGGGCCCTTGAAGCCGAACTTCGACACGTACGCTCGCGAGGGGATCTCGGTCTTGCCGACCGTGATGTAGTCCAGTCCGTCGGAGACGACCTCCCACAGCGTCTTGTCGGGGTCGATGTTGGACCGCGACTGGTCGACGTAGCTGATCTTGACCGTCTCGCCGATCTTGAGGTCACCGGCGTCGAGGGGCTCGAGACCGACGATCGTCTTGAAGAGCGTGGTCTTGCCGACACCGTTCGGGCCGATGACGCCCACGATGCCGTTCGGCGGCAGGTTGAAGCTGAGCCCGTCGATGAGCATCCGGCCGTCGAAGCCCTTCTCGAGCTTCTTCGCGTCGATGACGATGCTGCCGAGACGAGGACCCGCCGGGATCGAGATCTCCTCGAAGTCCAGCTTTCTGGTCCGTTCGGCCTCGTTCGCCATCTCTTCGTAGCGGGCGAGACGAGCCTTCGACTTGGTCTGACGGCCCTTCGCGCTCGACCGGACCCACTCCAGCTCCTCCTTGAGGCGCTTGGCGAGCTTGGCGTCCTTCTTGCCCTGGATCTCGAGGCGCTCGCCCTTCTTCTCCAGGTAGGTCGAGTAGTTGCCCTCGTAGCCGATGAGGCGTCCGCGGTCGACCTCGGCGATCCACTCCGCGACGTGGTCGAGGAAGTACCGGTCGTGGGTGATGGCGATGACGGCGCCCTTGTAGGCCTGCAGGTGCTGTTCGAGCCACAGGACGCTCTCCGCGTCGAGGTGGTTCGTGGGCTCGTCGAGGAGCAGGAGGTCGGGCTTCTGCAGCAGCAGCTTCGCCAGGGCGACACGACGCTTCTCTCCACCGGACAGCGGCGCGATCGCAGCATCGGCCGGGGGCGTACGCAGAGCATCCATCGCCTGCTCGAGCTGAGAATCGAGGTCCCACCCGTCTGCAGAGTCGATCTCCTCCTGCAGCGTGCCCATCTCCGCGAGCAGAGCGTCGAAATCAGCATCGGGATCCGCCATCAGCATGGAGATCTCGTTGAATCGATCGACCTTCGCCTTGATCGCGATCCCGTCCTGGATGTTCTCCAGTACGGTCTTCGACTCGTCGAGCTCCGGCTCCTGCATGAGGATGCCGACGGAAAATCCGGGCGAGAGCTTGGCCTCGCCGTTCGAGGGCGTGTCGAGACCCGCCATGATCTTGAGGATCGTCGACTTGCCGGCGCCGTTGGGCCCCACCATGCCGATCTTGGCGCCGGGGAGGAACGCCATCGTGACGTCGTCGAGGATGAGCTTCTCGCCCACCGCCTTGCGCGCACGAACCATCGAGTAGATGTACTCAGCCACCGAAAACCGCTCCTTCTGTTGGCGTCGAAGATCGACACTCCAGCCTACCGGCGATTACGGCCGGGACCACCGAGAGCGCTGTCAGGCGAAGGTCGTCACCAGTCGATGGCACGGGTGGTGCCGACGAGGCAACGCCCCTCGGCCAGCTGCGGCAGCACGACCGTCACGGGATCGCCGGTGGACGGACCCACCTGACCGACCAGGCACTCCTCCTCGCCCCACCGCACGGAGAACTGCAGACTCTCCGCCGGGTTCCCCACCGTCGTGGAGTCCTGCGTCACCTGCATCGCCGAGCGGTCGAAGCCCGCACCGATCAGCGCGTCGATGTACGCCCGGCCCGAGGCCCGCTGATCGGATGCCCAGACCTGGGCCACGATGGCCGAGAAGAGCGGGAGATTGTCATCGGCCGTCCCGTCGGGCACATAGCTCGGTCCCGCCGGCTCTTCGGTGGCGCCGGGGCTCTCCACCGCGGGCGACCGCACGGGATCCGGGGATGGAGTCGGACCGCAGGAGGTCAGAATGAGCATCAGCATCGTCGTGGCGCCGGCCACGCCGAGGACGCGGCTTACGTGGGAGTCCGATCGTCGAAGCACGAACCGAGTCTAGGGTGCGCGTCCGCAAGCGTGCGCCGAGCGCGTCACCGTTCAGCCGCCACCTCTTCCTCGTGCTGGCCGTTCGGGGTGTAGTCGGCATCGTCCGCCGCCCACGGCGTCTGGATCTCGCGTCCCTCGTGCTCGGCGGATCCCTCCCCCGCGACCTCGTCCGCCTGCCCGGCTCCCGCGGTGCCGCGGGAGGCCTGCTCGGGCGACGTCGACCGCGCGCTGCGCCGATAGGCGGTCGTCCCCCAGCGAAGATCGTGCCCGATGACCTCCGCATCGATGTCGACGCTCGTGCCCTGCTTGCCGTTGTTCTCCCATGTGCGGATCTTCATCCGCCCGGTGACGATCACGCTGTCCCCGGAACGGAGCGAGGTCTTCGCGTTCTCCGCGAGCTGCCGGAACGCGGCGACGGAGTACCAGTTCGTCCCCACGTCGATCCACCTCTGCGTCGCCTCGTCGAAGCGTCGATGCGTGCTCGCGAGCCGGAAGTTCGTGACGGGGATGCCGCCTGCCGTCCGCCCCTGCGTGGGGTCCGTCGCGACGTTTCCGACGATGGTGACCGTGTCGTGCATGATGCCTCCTCTGTGGCCCGGGACTGCCCCGGATCGCTCCAGAGTGCGTCAGGTCGAGGCAGCGTTCCGCGGTCGAACACACGACGACGGGACAAACTCGTGAACGCATGAATCGTGCAGAAGAGGCGGTCTCGTCCGCCGGTCCGCCGGGCGAGTCGCAATGTCGGTGGTCGATCGTATGTTCGAGGAATGAGAGGAGATTCCATGTCCGACACCCTGACCACGTCCCTGCCCGAGGCTCCCTACGCGACCCCCCGGCTGTCCAGTCCCCGAACGCGCCTCGTGCGCGCGTCCGACCACCTCTGGCGTGTGCAGGGCGACGACGGCCGAGTCCTGGGGCATCTGCGCCTCGTGCCGCATCCGCTCGGCATCCGCTATCGCGCGGAGCGTCTGCATCTCGCCACCGCGACGTTCCGTCTGGTGGGCGACTTCTGGAACCCTGATGACGCGGTCGCCGCGCTCCGAGCCGGGTGATGACCGCCGACCGCGCAGCTCACGACCGCGAAACCACGGAGGAATGGTGCCCCCGGCAGGATTCGAACCTGCGACCAAGAGATTAGAAGGCTCCTGCTCTTTCCCCTGAGCTACGGAGGCGCACGCATCCAGCGTACAGTCCCGGGCTGCGATGTCGGAGCCGTCGATAGGATGGCGAAATGGTATCTGCCTCAGAGAACGACCGCCTCGTGTGGATCGACTGCGAGATGACCGGCCTCGATCTCTCCATCGATGAGCTCGTCGAGATCGCGGTGGTCATCACCGATTTCGAACTGCGACCGGTCGACCCGGGTTTCCAGGTGGTGATCCGCCCGAGTGCGGCGTCGCTCGAGAACATGAACGACTTCGTCACGAAGATGCACGAGACCTCGGGACTCATCACCGAGATCCCTGACGGCGTCTCGCTGGCCGAGGCCGAGGAGCAGACCCTCGCCTACATCAAGCGATTCGCGCCCGTGGAGCGCAAGGCACCCCTGGCAGGCAACACGATCGGCACCGACCGCATGTTCCTCGCGAAGTACATGCCGCAGGTCGACAACTGGCTGCATTACCGGAACGTCGACGTCTCGAGCATCAAAGAGCTCTCGCGTCGCTGGTACCCGCGGGTCTTCTTCCAGGCCCCCAGCAAGGACGGCGGGCATCGCGCCCTCGCCGACATCCTCGAGTCCATCCGCGAGCTGCGCTACTACCGCGAGGCGGTGTTCGTCGACGAGCCCGGGCCGTCGAGCGACGACGCCCGCGACATCGCGACACGCACCGTGTCAGAGTTCACTCTCAACATGTAATAGACTCGTCTGGTTGCCAACTCCGGTTGGCGCATGGTGGGTATAGCTCAGCTGGTAGAGCGCTGGCTTGTGGTGCCGGATGTCGCGGGTTCGAGTCCCGTTACTCACCCCACAGCGAGAAGGCCCGGGTCCGAGACCCGGGCCTTCTCTCGTATCACCTCTGATTTCACGTCGCCCGTCGGCGGCACTCCCGAAGCTCGCCCATAGGATTGTCTGATGTCCCTCGCCGTCTGGTTCTCGCTCCTGACAGCGTGCGTGGTGATCAGCTTCACGCCGGGCGCGGGTGCCATAAACACCATGTCCAATGCTCTCAACCAGGGCTGGAGACGTGCGATCTGGGGCATCATCGGGCAGCAGCTCGCCCTCGTCGTGCACGCGGCCATCGTCGCCGCAGGTCTCGGGCTCATCGTGTCGCGGTCTGAGGTGCTGTTCACGGTCATCCGCTATGCCGGCGCCGCGTACCTCGTGTTCCTCGGGGTCCGGCTGATCCTCGCCAAAGCGAGCACACCGGATGCAGTCGACCAAGAGACGGTCGATCTCCGTGAAGGACACTGGCCGATGATCAGACGAGGCTTCTGGGTGAATCTGCTGAACCCGAAGGCAATCGTGTTCTTCCTCGCGTTCATCCCCCAGTTCATCCGTCTCGATCAGCCGCAGCTCCCCCAGTACCTCGCTCTCATCGCCACCGTGATCGTCGTGGACGTCGCGGTGATGTGGGGCTTCTTCGCCGTCGCAGCGCGGCCGTTCCGCAGGCTCACTCGCACGTCCCGCGGACAGCGCATGCTGAACTCGGTCTTCGGTGTGCTGTTCATCGCCGTCGCCGGGCTCCTCGTCTTCCTGCACTGACGCCGGAGACGCGGGCGACATCGGCGGGCAATAGGCTGAAGACGATGGAGATGGATGCTGCCCCCTTCGAACAACTCGTCGTCGACGAGCTCGATCGTCTGCCCGATGAGATGGTCGACGGCCTCGAGAACGTCGTCTTCGTCGTCGAGGACCGACCGGAGGACGGAAGCCTCGACCTTTTCGGGCTCTATGACGGTCTGGCGCTGACAGAACGGACTCAGTACGGGTCAGGCGAGCTTCCCGACCGGATCGTCGTCTACCGCGAGCCGCACCTCGCGGCCTGCGAGAACGAAGACGAACTCCGCGACGAGGTCCACACCACGCTCGTGCACGAGATCGCGCACTTCTACGGAATCGACGACGACCAGCTGCATGGATTGGGGTGGGCATGACACCGCTCGCCACGCCGGACCTCGACGAGACCACGGATCTGTCCGCGGCACCCCTCGAGCCCTGGGAGGTCGTCGTGTGGAACGACCCGGTCAATCTGATGAGCTATGTCGTCAGGGTGTTCCGCACGTACTTCGGATACTCGGTCGAGCGAGCCACGCAACTGATGCGCTCGGTGCACCATGACGGTCACGCGATCGTCGCGACCGGGCCCCGCGAGACCATGGAAGTTCATGCCCAGGCGATGCACGACTACGGACTCTGGGCGACCGTGAGGAGATCGGCCGCATGACGGGCGACATCGTCCACATCGAGATGGCCAGAGTCGAGGGTGCTCAGCTGGCCCGCCTCGTCGACGACCTCCGCGACCTGGTCGGGGCCGACCGCGACCTCACCGATCCCGCCATCGATCGTCTCGTGCCCGATCCGTACCCCGAAGATGTCGACGCCTCACGCTCGTTCCGAGAGACGACGCGAGACGATCTACTGGACCGCCGCGCCCTCGACGCCGATACGGTACGCGCCGCCCTCGATGCTCTCCGAGCCGACCTCGATGCGATCACACAGTCCGAAGCGTTCGAAGAGCACGTCATCGAGATCCCGGAATCGGACGTCGACGCGTGGATGCGCACTCTCACGGCGCTGCGACTCGTGATCGCCGCGCGATTGGGCATCGAGTCCGACGAAGACCACGATCCGGACGATGCGAGGTTCGGAGTCTACGACTGGCTCGGGTACCGCCTGGAGCTCATCATCGAGGCCGCCGACGAACTGCTCTGACGCGGCCTCAGCCGGCTATCACGGCACGTGGACGACGCGCGTCGCGAGGCCCCGTGGGTCGTCGAGAACGATATGCTCCCGCTCCTGCGCCGCCCAGCGATCCCAGTGCGGCCGATAGGTGTCACCGTCACGTCGCAGCGCCCGTGTCTTGCGTCCGCTCTCCCCCGACTCCAGCCAGATGCCCACGTCGGCGATCGCGGCCGTCGCCGGCGTGAGTATCCCGCTGCCCTCCACGATGACACCGAGGGCGGGATCGACCGCGTGAGTCTCGGCCTCCGTGCCCGTACCCCAATCCCAGCGCTGCCAGGACCCGAGGCACCCGCGACCGTGCGGCCGGAGAATCCCGTCGAGAGCGCGCGACACGCCCTCCTCCAGCCCATCCCACCCGGGGTAGAGGGAGTCGAGAGCGATCAGCTGCACGCGTCCCGCGATCGGCCACCGCTCGACGAGCGTGCGGGCGAGCGTGGTCTTGCCCGCCCCGCTTCGTCCATCGATCAGGACGACCGGGTTCGACGCGGCGAGGGCGCGCACGTCGGCGATGATCGACGTCGCGGCCAGCTCGAGAGCGGCCGCGACGGGATCGTCACTTCTTGAGGGCACGGATGATGCGAGAGAGAGCGCGTCCGGCGGTCCAGACGAACGGGATGGCGACGACGATCAGAGTGACGATGTTCGGCTCGAACCTGAGTCCTTCCTCGCGGCGCACGTAGACGCCGACCGGCACGGACACACCGCCACCGCCGCCACCCTCTGCGCCGTCGCCGCTGCCTCCGCCGAAGCCTGAATACGTGAACGCGACCGGAGTGATGCTCACGCCGTCGACATCCAGCGTCTCGCCGTACGCGCTCTTCACGCCGAACGACGCCGTCTGCTTTCCGAGTTCCAGTGCAATGTTGGGCATTCCCCCACGCTAGCCCAGTCGACGCACGGTCGAGGGGTCAATCCACTCCGTGCGCCTTCGGATGCTGAGCAGACCCCCGGCCCTCGCCTCGGCCGATGTGGCGCGCCCGGCCGATCATCGCCGACCCGAAGCGAGCCACGGCGTCATCGACCGCCCCCTCGACCCGACGCCAGTCCTCGTCATCGTCCCAAAGACCGAAACCGCCCCCTCCGGCGGGCCGCAGCTTCTCCGCCCGCACACCGACGAGCCGCACAGGGTCACGCCGGTCGATCTGGTCGAAGAGCGCCTGAGCGGCCTCGCCGATCCGCTGACTCACCGCGGTGGGCTCCGGGAGTGTCAGCGAACGGCTGAGCGTGCGGAAGTCGTCGAAGCGCACTTTGATGGCGACGGTCGACGTCTCCCATTCCGCCCTGCGCAGTCGAGCGCCCACCCGATCGGCGAGACGAAGCAGCTCCGCCCGAAGGTACGAGCGATCGGTGACATCGGTGTCGAACGTCTCCTCATGACCGATGCTCTTCTCGATGCGCTCGGTCTCGACGGAGCGAGCGTCTTCGCCGCGGGCGAGCTGCGTCAATCTGGCGGCCAGAGCGGGTCCGACGGCTCGGTCGAGCATGGGGCGCGATGCGGTGCGGATGTCGCGGATCGTGCGGATGCCGCGCCCCTCCAGTGCCTCAGCGGCCTTCGGCCCCACGCCCCACATCGCGCGGACCGAGCGTGGATCGAGGAACGCCTGTGTGTCGGCTGCGGCGACGACGAGCATGCCGTCCGGCTTCGAGACCGTGGAGGCGATCTTGGCCACGTGCTTGGTCGCGGCGACCCCGACGCTGCAGGTGATGCCGACCTCATCGTGCACGCGCTCGCGCACCAGCTGAGCGATCCGGGCGGGACTCCCCCACAGACGGCGCACGCCGCGGACATCCAGAAAAGCCTCGTCGACCGACAGCGGCTCGACGAGAGGGGTGAAGGACTCGAAGATCGCCATCACCTGGCGCGAGACCTCGTGGTATCGAGTGAAATGCGGGGGCACGATCCTCGCCGAGGGGCACAGGCGCAAGGCCTGAGACACCGGCATGGCGGCGCGAACTCCGTAGCGGCGCGCCTCGTAGGACGCGCTCGAGACCACGGATCGACCATCCGGCGCTCCGATGATCAGCGGCAGCCCACGAAGAGTCGGGTCGTCGAGCACCTCGACCGCGGCGTAGAACGCATCCATGTCGACATGGAGGATGCTCGTACCGGCATCATCGGCGTCTGCGGGCGAGACGATGCGCCCTCTGCCATCACCGTGTCCCATGAGACCATTGTCCCCCGGACCTCCGACATGAGGCCCGGGGGACCCGGTTACTGCGCAGCGCGCTCGAGAACGAGTTCGCGCACTCGCGCGGCGTCGGCCTGGCCCTTCATCGCCTTCATCACGGCGCCGATGACGGCCCCGGCGGCCTGCACCTTGCCGTCCTTGATCTTGGCGAGCACGTCGGGCTGTGCAGCCAGGGCCTCGTCGATGGCGGCGATGAGCGCTCCGTCGTCGGACACCACGGCCAGACCGCGGCTGTCGACGACCTCTTGCGGCGTGCCCTCGCCGGCGATGACGCCCTCGAGCACCTGGCGTGCGAGCTTGTCGGTGAGGGTCCCCGCATCGACGAGCTTCTGCAGGGCGGCGACGTTCTGCGGCGAGATCAGCTGCGCCGCATCCGTCTCCTGCGCGTTCGCGAGGCGGGTGATCTCACCCGTCCACCACTTGCGCGCCGAGGCCGGTGCGGCCCCGGCCGCGATCGTCGCCTCGACGACATCGAGCAGGCCGCCGTTGCGCACATCCTGGAACTCCAGGTCGGTGAACGCCCACTCGGCCATGAGCCGACGGCGACGAGCCACGGGCTGCTCGGGCAGCTGCGCGCGCAGCTCCTCGATCAGCTCGGGCGCCGGCTCCACCGGAACGAGGTCGGGCTCAGGGAAGTAGCGGTAGTCGTCGGCATCCGACTTCGGACGACCGGGCGAGGTGGTGCCGGTGTCCTCGTGCCAGTGACGTGTCTCCTGCGTGATCGTGCCGCCGTCAGCGAGGATCTGCGCCTGGCGCTGGATCTCGTAGCGGACGGCACGCTCGACCGAGCGCATCGAGTTGACGTTCTTCGTCTCGGTGCGGGTGCCGAGCTTCTCCTGTCCGCGCGGGCGCAGCGAGACGTTGGCGTCGCATCGCAGGTTGCCGCGCTCCAGTCGAGCCTCGGAGATCCCCAGGCTGCGCACGATGTCGCGGATCGTCGCGACGTAGGCCTTGGCGACCTCGGGGGCGCGGTGCTCCGCACCGAAGATCACCTTCGTGACGATCTCGACCAGCGGGACACCCGCGCGGTTGTAGTCGACGAGGGAGTACTCGGCGCCCTGGATGCGGCCGGTCGCCCCACCCATGTGCGTGAGCTTGCCGGCGTCCTCCTCCATATGCGCGCGCTCGATCGGGATCTGCACGATCGTGCCGTCTTCGAGCTCGACCTCGACGGATCCCTCGAACGCGATCGGCTCATCGAACTGGGAGATCTGATAGTTCTTGCCGAGATCCGGGTAGAAGTAGTTCTTGCGCGCGAAACGGCTCGACGGAGCGATCGAGCATCCGAGCGCGAGGCCGAGGCTGATCGACGAACGGATCGCCGTCTCGTTCACGACGGGGAGCGCCCCGGGGAGGCCGAGGTCGACGGGAGCGATCAGCGTGTTCGGCTCGGCGGCGTGGTAGAGCTCGTTGGCGGGATTCGGCGCGTCCGAGAACATCTTCGTGTTCGTGTTGAGTTCGACGTGCACCTCGAATCCGAGGACGGGCTCGAACAGTTCGAGGGCCTTGTCGAAGTCCATGAGCTTGGCGGCGGCCATCAGCGGTTCCCTCCTGCGAGCTGGGGTGCACGGGTGAGGAGCGGAGCCCCCCACGAATCGACCAGCAGCGTCTCGACGGCAGCACCGACCCTGTAGAGACGGGCGTCCTGCCGCGCCGGCGCGATGAACTGGATGCCGACGGGCAGACCGTCGTCGGAGGCGAGACCGCTCGGGATCGAGATGCCGGGCACTCCGGCGAGGTTCACCGGGATGGTCGTGATGTCGTTCAGGTACATCTGCAGCGGGTCGTCGATCTTCTCGCCGATCTTGAACGCCGTGGTCGGCGCAGACGGCGTCGCGATCACGTCGACCTCGGCGAATGCGTTGTCGAAGTCCTGCTGGATGAGCGTGCGGACCTTCTGCGCGCTGCCGTAGTACGCGTCGTAGTACCCCGCCGACAGTGCGTACGTGCCCAGGATGATGCGTCGCTTGACCTCGTCACCGAAACCGGCGTCTCGCGTCGCCGACATGACGTCCTCGACGGTGGGGTTGCCGTCAGGAGTGACGCGGAGACCGAAGCGCACGGAGTCGAACTTCGCGAGGTTGCTGGAGGCCTCTGCCGGCAGGATCAGGTAGTACGCGGCCACGCCGTACTCGAAGTGCGGTGCGCCGATCTCGACGATCTCCGCGCCCTGCGCCTCCATGAGGGCGAGTGCGCTGCGGAACGACTCCGCGACGCCGGGCTGGAACCCGCTGTCGGGCAGCTCACGGATCACTCCGACCTTGAGCCCCTTGAGCACGTCTCCACGAGCGCCCTCACGGGCGGCATCCGCGAACGACGGCCACTCCTCGCGCAGCGACGTGGAGTCCTTCGGATCGTGTCCGCCGATCGCGTCGTGCAGCAGGCCCGCGTCGAGCACTGTGCGGGTGACCGGACCGACCTGGTCGAGGCTCGAGGCGAGGGCGATCGCCCCGTAACGGCTGACACCGCCATAGGTGGGCTTCACGCCGACCGTTCCCGTGACGTGTGCAGGCTGACGGATCGAACCGCCCGTGTCGGATCCGAGCGCGAGAGGCGCCTCGAAGGCGGCGACGGCCGCGGCGGACCCGCCGCCGGACCCGCCGGGGATCCGGTCGAGATCCCACGGGTTGCGGGTCGGACCGTACGCCGAGTGCTCCGTCGACGACCCCATGGCGAACTCGTCCATGTTGGTCTTGCCGAGAGGGATGAGTCCGGCCGCACGAGAGCGGGCGACGACGGTGGCGTCGTACGGAGAGCGGTAGCCCTCGAGGATCCGCGACCCGCTGGTGGTCGGCTGGTCGGTCGTGACCAGCACGTCCTTGATGGCGAGGGGGACGCCGGCGATCGGGCCGAGCTGCTCCCCTGCCGCGCGTCGGGCGTCGATGTCGGCCGCCGCGTCGAGTGCGCCCTCGTTGACGTGCAGGAAGGCGTGGACGTCGCCGTCGACGGCCGCGATGCGGTCGAGGTGCGCGCGGGTCGCCTCGACGCTGGAGATCTCGCGGCTCGCGAGCTTGTCGGCGAGTTCGGCCGCGGTCAGACGGATGATGTCGCTCACTGTTCTTCTCCCAGGATCGCGGTGACGCGGAAGCGGCCGTCGGCCTGGTCCGGTGCGTTCTGGAGGACCTGCTCATGCGTCAGGGTCTCGCCGACCACGTCGGGGCGGTAGACGTTGCTCAGCGGGATCGGATGGCTCGTCGCGGCGACCTCGGGGCCTGCCACCTCCGACACCTTCGCGATGTTGTCGACGATGGCGTCGAGCTGGCCCGTGAGCCGGGTCACCTCGTCGTCGTTGAGCTGGATGCGCGCGAGCACGCCGAGATGGCGTACGAGTTCAGGGGTGATTTCAGACACGCTTCCAGTGTAGTCAGCGGTCCTGCCGTCGCCCCGCCGTGAGCACACCCCACCCCTATGCTGAGCTGGTGAGCTCGTTCCAGCCTCCTCGTCCGTGGGTCGACAGCTACGCCGCAGGCGTCCCCGAAGACCTCTCCCCCGTGTCCGGATCGCTGATCGACATCGTCGCCGCGTCGGTCAGGGATTACCCCGACGCCCCGGCGCTGCAGTTCTTCGGGCGGGAGACCACCTACGCGCGGATGCAGGACGCGATCAGCCGCGCCGCCGCGGGACTCCGAGATCTCGGTGTGCGTGCGGGCGATCCTGTGGCGATCGTCCTCCCGAACTGCCCTCAGCACATCATCGCGTTCTACGCCGTGCTGCGGCTCGGCGCGGTCGTGGTGGAGCACAACCCGCTCTACACACCGCGCGAGCTGCGCAAGCAGTTCGAGGACCACGGGGCGAAGCACGCGATCGTGTGGAACAAGGTCGTCGCCAGCGTCCAGGAGTTCCCGGCCGACCTCGCGGTCACGAATCTGATCTCGGTCGATGTGACGCGGGCGATGCCGCTTCTCACCCGCGTCGCACTCCGGCTGCCTGTGGCCAAGGCCCGTGACTCCCGCGCGGCGCTGACCGCGCGCGTCCGCGGCACCGTGGCGTGGGAGACGCTGCTGCGCTCCGCACCGCTCCCCGCCACGCACCCCACTCCCTCGACCGACGACCTGGCGATCATCCAGTACACGTCCGGCACGACGGGCACGCCGAAGGGCGCGGCGCTCACGCATCGCAATCTGCTCGCGAACGCGGCGCAGTCCCGTGCCTGGGTGCCGTCGATCCAGCGCGGCAAGGGCTGCGTCGTGTACGCGGTGCTGCCGATGTTCCATGCGTACGGCCTGACGCTGTGCCTGACCTTCGCGATGTCGATGGGAGCGCGTCTCGTGCTGTTCCCGAAGTTCGACCCCGACCTGGTCCTCGACGTGATGAAGAAGCATCCGGCGACGTTCCTCCCCCTGGTGCCGCCGATCGCCGACCGCCTGCTCGCGGCTGCGACGGACCAGGGGGTCTCCCTCGACGGGATCGAGGTGGCGATCTCCGGGGCGATGGCACTGCCGCACGATCTGGTGGTGCCGTTCGAGGCCGCCACGCACGGCTTCCTCGTCGAAGGGTACGGGCTGAGCGAGTGCTCTCCCGTGCTGATGGCGAATCCGGTCGCGGACAACAGGGTTCCCGGCACCGTCGGCCTTCCGCTCCCCGGCACCGAGTGCCGGGTGGTGGATCCCGAGAACCCGTCCGTCGACGTCGCCGACGGTGCACCCGGCGAGCTGCTCGTGCGCGGACCCCAGGTGTTCTCCGGTTACTACGGCAAGCCCGAGGAGACCGACGCCGTGTTCATCGACGGCTGGTTCCGCACCGGCGACATCGTGACGATCGACCCGGCGGGGTTCATCCGGATCGTCGACCGCATCAAGGAGCTCATCATCACGGGCGGATTCAACGTGGCTCCGACCGAGGTCGAGAACGCTCTTCGACAGCATCCGCTGATCGTGGATGCGGCGGTGGTGGGCCTCCCCAGCGAGCATTCCGGCGAAGAGGTCGTGGCGGCGATCGTGGTCGACGGAGCGGCGGATGTCGATGTCGAGGCCATCCGCGAGTACGCCCGCAGCATCCTCACTCCGTACAAGGTGCCCCGGCGCGTCTTCATCGTCGACGACCTGCCGAAGTCCCTGATCGGCAAGGTGCTCCGACGCCAGGTCAGAGAGAGGCTCCTCGCGCTCAGCGCCCCCTGAGGGCGCCCTCACAGGCGCCGGAACTCGGAAGGCGCTACCCTTGGTCAGTGACTCCTGAAGACGCTGTGCCCACCGACGCCCCCGAGACCCCTGGATTCGAGGAGCTCGGCATCACCGGCCCCGTCCTCAAGGCCATCAAGGACCTCGGCTACGAGACCCCCTCCCCCATCCAGGCCGCGACGATCCCGACTCTCCTATCCGGACGCGATGTCGTCGGCATGGCGCAGACCGGAACGGGAAAGACCGCGGCCTTCGCGCTCCCCGTTCTGGAGCGCCTCGACGTGTCGCAGAAGACCCCGCAGGCCCTCGTGCTCGCACCGACCCGTGAACTCGCCCTGCAGGTCTGCGAGGCCTTCGAGTCGTACGCCTCCAAGATGAAGGGCGTCCACGTTCTCCCGGTCTACGGCGGACAGGGCTATGGCGTGCAGCTCTCGGCGCTCCGCCGCGGCGTGCACGTGATCGTCGGAACCCCCGGCCGCATCATGGACCACCTCGCCAAGGGGACGCTGGATCTGTCCCAGCTGCAGTACCTGGTGCTCGACGAGGCCGACGAGATGCTGAAGATGGGCTTCGCCGAGGACGTCGAGCAGATCCTCGCGCAGACTCCCGAGGAGAAGCAGGTCGCCCTGTTCTCGGCGACCATGCCCCCGCAGATCCGCCGCCTCGCACAGAAGTACCTGCGCGAGCCGGAAGAGATCAGCATCAAGTCGAAGACCGCGACGGGCACGAACATCACCCAGCGCTACCTCGTGGTGTCGTACGCGCAGAAGGTCGACGCGCTCACCCGCATCCTCGAGGTCGAGAACTTCGACGGGATGATCGTGTTCGTCCGCACCAAGAACGAGACCGAGACGCTGGCCGAGAAGCTCCGCGCCCGCGGATACTCCGCTGCCGCGATCAACGGCGATGTGCCGCAGGTGCAGCGCGAGCGCAGCGTCAACCAGCTCAAGGCGAGCAAGCTCGACATCCTCGTCGCGACCGATGTCGCGGCGCGTGGTCTCGACGTGGAGCGGATCAGCCACGTCGTCAACTTCGACATCCCGACGGACACCGAGTCCTACGTGCACCGCATCGGTCGCACGGGACGCGCCGGCCGCAGCGGAGATGCGATCAGCTTCATCACGCCGCGTGAGCGCTACCTGCTGAAGTCCATCGAGAAGGCCACGCGTCAACAGCCCACGCAGATGCAGCTGCCGACTCTGGACGACGTGAACACCACACGTCTCACCAGGTTCGATGACGCGATCACAGCGGCTCTCGGCGATGCCGCGCGAATCGAGAAGTTCCGCGACGTCATCGATCACTACGTGCGCAATCACGACGTGCCGGAGGCCGATGTGGCTGCCGCTCTCGCGGTCGTCGCGCAGGGCGACACTCCGCTGCTCCTCGACCCCGCCGACGACCCCCTGTCGAAGGCGGTCGAGTACGACAATCGTCCGCCGCGTGAGAACAGCGGCCGCAGCGATCGGCGCGAGACCCGCGAGCCGCGCGAGCGTCGCGGGCGCGGTGACTACGCGCCGTACCGCATCGAGGTCGGACGCCGTCACCGGGTTGAGCCGCGTCAGATCGTCGGCGCGCTCGCGAACGAGGGAGGCCTCGGCCGCGATGACTTCGGAGCGATCAACATCCGCCCGGACTTCACCGTCGTCGAGCTGCCCGCGAACATGGACTCGTCGGTGCTGGAAAAGCTGAAGGACACCCGCATCTCGGGACGCCTCATCGAGATCAAGCCCGACCGCGGGCCCGGGGCGCGCCGCAATGACGGCCCTCGTGACGGTGCGCGTGGTGGGTTCGAGCGTCGCGACGAGCGTCCGCGCTACGACCGTGACGAGCGTCCCGCTCGAGGCGACCGCGACGAGAAGCCGTTCCGCAAGCCGCGGCACAAGGCCTGACCGCCTGCCGTAGCCGCTGTGCAGATGACCCTCGGGCTCCGCCCGGGGGTCATCTGCGTGCGAGCTTGGCTGCGACGTCGAGAAGCGATTCCGGGCGCGCGAGCAGCGCGCGCTGCTCGGGATGCGCGATGAGATGCCGAAGCAGTCGGTGCGCCCCGTCGACCGTGGGCGCCCAATAGCCGCCGACATGATGGCGACTGAGTGGCCCTGTGGTCGGCTCGCCCCCTATCGTCACCTCGATCGATCCGTCGTCGGGGTCGAGATCGAGACTGTCGAGAGTCAGGAACGTCAGAGCGCCGATCACGAGGGTGCTGACGAGGCCGGGCAGCCGGAAGCGTGTGGTCGGCACATCGAGCATCACTCGATCGACCTGCGACCAGGCGACCGTCCCGGTGTTCTCCGTACCCCTCCGGAACAGCACCGCATCCGGCGTGAGCCGGAGGTGGTGCCTGCCGGGATCGCCGATGGCCAGCGCGCCGGGAACGACGATCAGCGGTCCGTAGCGCTTCATCCGAGCGCGTCCGGCCCTTCGGTCACGAGGATGTGGAACTGCGCGGCGTCGAGGATGCGGATGCCGAGCTCCTCTGCTTTGCCGAGCTTCGAGCCGGCCCCCGGCCCCGCCGCCACGAAGTCCGTCTTCTTCGAGACGCTAGACGCGGCCTTACCGCCCGCCTTGATGATCGCCTCCTGCGCGCCGTCGCGGGTGTAGCCGTCGAGCGACCCGGTCGCCACGATGGTGAGTCCCTCGAGCACACCGCCCTCGACGACCGCCGCGCCGGGCCCCGGGTGCCCGGGGGTCGACCACTGCACGCCGGCTTCCGCCCATCGCCGCACGATCTCCTGATGCCAGTCCACGTCGAACCAGGCGAGCAGCGAGTCCGCGATGATGCCGCCGACCCCTTCGACCGCCGCGAGCTCTTCACGCGACGCCGCACGGATGGCGTCGAGCGAGCCGAACCACTGCGCGAGCGCACGCGCGGCGACGGGGCCGACGTGACGGATGTTCAAGGAGACGAGAAGACGCCAGAGATCCTTCGTCTTGGCCTTCTCGAGCTCCGCCAGCAGCGTGAGCGCCTGGGACGAGGGCTGAGGCCCTTCGAGGCCGGACTTCTTCTCGGCCGCGGTCGGGTTGCGGCGGAACGGCGCCCTGGTCTTCACCAGTCCGTCGTCGTCTTCCTTGGGGAGCCCGGTCTCGGCATCGCGCACGAACAGCTCGATCGGCACGATCTCGTCCAGGGTCAGTGCGAACAGCCCCGCCTCGGTCTCGAGAGGGGGTGTGACGGGTGACGTGGGCTGCGTCAGCGCGGCCGCCGTGACCTCGCCGAGCGCCTCGATGTCGAGAGCGCCGCGGGATCCGATGTGCTCGACGCGCCCGCGCACCTGGGCGGGACATGAGCGCGCGTTCGGGCAGCGCAGATCGATGTCGCCCTCCTTCATCGCACGCAGCGGCGTGCCGCACTCGGGGCAGTCGACCGGCATCACGAACTCCCGTTCGGTGCCGTCGCGCTTCTCGACGACCGGTCCGAGGACCTCGGGGATCACGTCGCCCGCCTTGCGCAGCACGACCGTGTCGCCGATCAGCACGCCCTTCGCCTTCACGACGTCTTTGTTGTGCAGTGTCGCCTGTCTGACGACGGACCCCGCGACGTGCGCGGGAGCCATCACCGCGAAGGGAGTGGCCCGCCCGGTCCGCCCGACGGACACGACGATGTCGAGGAGCTTCGTCTGCACCTCTTCGGGCGGGTACTTGTACGCGATCGCCCAGCGCGGCGCTCGGCTCGTGGCTCCCAGTTCATCGTGCAGGGAGAGTTCGTCGACCTTCACGACGATGCCGTCGAGCTCGTGCTCGATGTCGTGCCGGTGCTCTCCGAAGTACTCGACGAACTCCGCGACCTCGTCGATGCTCGTGCAGACCCTGGTGTGCGGGCTCGTGGGCAGCCCCCACTCGGACAGGGTGTCGTACATCTGGCTCTGCGCGGCCACCGGGGGGTTCTCCCATGCACCGATGCCGTGCACGTAGAGCGCGAGGGATTCGATCCGCAGCATCCCCGCTTCGAGCTCGAGTCCGTCTTTCTTGTCGATCTGCTGACGCAGACCGCCGCTCGCCGCGTTCCTCGGATTCGCGAACGAGGGGAAGCGCCGGGCCGCCGCGGTGCGAGCCTTCTCTTCATCGAACGGCTTCTTCGCCCCGCCCCTGACCTCCCAGCGGGCCCGTGCCTCGGCATACGCCCTGTCGCGGAAGGAGGCCTGAGCGGCGTTGAGCCGCTCGAAGGCGGCCACGGGGATGAACACCTCGCCGCGGACCTCGACGATCTCGGGATGACCGTCTCCGCGGAGTTCCCGGGGGATCTCGGAAAGACGCAGCGCGTTCTCGGTGACGATCTCGCCGACCCGGCCGTCGCCCCGCGTCGCCGCCGACGTCAGGACTCCGTTCTCATAGCGCAGATTGATCGCGAGTCCGTCGATCTTGAGCTCGGTCAGCCAGTCGACATCTCGTCCTGCCGCGGCGCGCGTCTTCGCGGCCCACTCACGGAGCTCGTCGATCGAGAACACGTTGTCGAGGCTCAGCATGCGCTCGGCGTGCTCGATGGTCGCGAGTCCCGTCACCTCGGCTGCGCCGACCATCTGGGTGGGAGAATCCTGGCCCTGCAGCTCCGGATGCAGCCGCTCGAGCTCTTCGAGCCGGTGCATCCAGCCGTCGTAGGTGGCGTCGTCGACCACGGAGGTGTCGCGCCCGTAGTACGCGTCCTTCGCATCGAGGATGCGAGTGGTCAGCTCCTCGGCTTCGATACGGGCGTCTTCCAGCGAGATGTTCTCCGGCACTACCCCAGTCTACGAGCGGCCACCGACATCCCGAGGGAGGCGCTACGCGTCGACCGGCACCGCCGAGACCGTGCGGTCGATCGTGAACTGACCGAGCACGCGGGTGCCGACATAGAGCACGGCGGTCTGCCCCGGTGCGACGCCGTTGAGCGGCTGCTCCGGCTCGACGCGCACGCCGTCGGACGACACGAAGGCGCGGGCGGGCTCGGGCTCGGCGTGGGCGCGGATCTGCACCTCGCACTCGAACTCCGACTCCACCGGAGCCGCCCCGGCCCAGCTGAATCGCTCACCGGAGATCTCGCGGATCGCGAGCGCCTCCTTCGGACCGACCACGACCGTGTTCGAGACGGGTCGCACCTCGAGCACGAACCGGGGCTTGCCGTCCGCCGCCGGAACTCCGAGCTTGAGTCCTCGACGCTGACCCACGGTGAACGCATGCGCGCCCTCGTGCGACCCCACGATCTCGCCCGTACGGTCGACGATCTCGCCCGTCGCCGTGCCGACCTTCTCGGCGAGCCAGCCACGGGTGTCGCCGTCGGGGATGAAGCAGATGTCGTGACTGTCGGGCTTCTGCGCGACGGTCAACCCGCGCTCCGCGGCCTCCGCCCTCACGACGGCCTTCGAGGGCGTCGTGCCGAGCGGGAAGTAGGTATGGGCGAGCTGCTCGGCCGTCAGCACTCCGAGCACGTACGACTGATCCTTCGCGTTGTCGGCCGCGCGGTGCAGCTCGAGGCCGGCGTCCGTCGGGATCAGGGTGGCGTAGTGCCCGGTGCAGACCGCGTCGAAGCCCAGCTCGATCGCGCGCTCGAGCAGCGCGGCGAACTTGATCTTCTCGTTGCAGCGCATGCAGGGATTCGGAGTGCGACCCGCCTGATACTCCGACACGAAGTCGGCGATCACATCGTCGCGGAAGCGCTCGGAGAAGTCCCACACGTAGAACGGGATGCCGAGCAGATCAGCCGCACGACGGGCGTCCAGCGCATCCTCGATCGTGCAGCAGCCCCTGCTTCCGGTGCGCAGCGTGCCGCCGGCACGCGAGAGAGCAAGATGCACGCCGACGACGTCGTGGCCGGCGTCGACGGCGCGGGCGGCCGCGACGGCCGAGTCGACGCCACCGCTCATGGCCGCAAGAATCCTCATGCTGCCAGTCTACGAGCGCTCGGCTGAGCCGGAGCCGGATGCGCGCGAGTACGCATCGGCGATGGCGTCGAGCACCGCATCGATGTCGTCATCGTTCGACGTGCGCCCGAGGGAGAACCTGAGGACGCTGCGCGCGTCCTGTTCGCTGCGCCCCATCGCCATCACCACGTGCGACGGCTCCGCCACTCCCGCCTGACAGGCGGATCCGGTCGACGCAGCGATGCCGGCCATGTCGAGCAGGAAGAGCAGGCTCTCGCCGACGGCGCCGGGAAAGAGGAAGTGCGCGTTGCCGGGGAGCCTCTCGTGGGGATCGCCCAGGAGCCGCGCCTGCGGCACGCGGTGCAGGATGCCGTCGATCAGACGATCCCGCAACGTCTGCAGTCGCGAATGCTCGGCCTCCCGCTCAGCCTCGGCGAGCTCCAGCGCGACGGCGAACGCAGCGGCACCGGCGACATCCTGGGTCCCCGCACGCAGACCACGCTGCTGCGCGCCTCCGCGCAGGATCGCGGCGAGACGGGCCGTCCGTGCCGCGACGAGCGCGCCCACTCCGACCGGGGCGCCGATCTTGTGGCCGGCGACACTCATCGCGACGAGACCTGCGGCGTCGGGCGCGTCGCCGCGCAGCCCGCGGAACGAGAGCGGGACGTGCCCGAGCGCGGACACCGCATCGAGGTGCAGCGGGACCCGCGCCGCGGCCGCCGCGGCCGCCAGCGCGGCCGCGTCGTTGATCGTCCCCGCCTCGTTGTTGGCGATCAGCGCGGTGGCCAGTGCCGCGCCGGGCAGCCGAGCGGAGAAGACGCCCAGATCGATCGCGGCCGTGCGATCCACCGGAACGGCGCGCAGGGTCGCCCCCGCCGCGAGCAGCGCCTCGACCGTGTCCACGGTCGCATGGTGCTCGGCATCCGGCATCACGATGGCATCGGTGTCCACGGGGCGCGCATGCCAGAGCCCCTGCACCGCGAGGTTGATCGACTCGGTGCCCCCGGAGGTGAAGACGACCTCGATGGGATCGCAGCCGAGCACTGCCGCCGCACGCTCGCGCGACTCCTCGAGAAGTCGCCGCGCGTCCTGGCCCGCGCCGTGGGTGGACGACGCGTTGCCCACCGTCTCGCTCGCGGCCAGCCATGCGCTCCGCGCCTCGGGGCGCAGCGGTGTGGTCGCCGCGTGGTCGAGATAGTGCTGCATCCCTCCACTCTCCCGCATTTCTGGGGCTCCCGGCTCGCAGGCACCCCGGCGCACCCTGTCCTGGCACCATGGCCCGGACCTCTAAGGTGTACTCATGCCCGCGAACCGAGACTTCACCGTGCCCGGCGGTCCTGTACTCGACGACCTCGGCGTCCGCCTCCACGACGGCGTCGGCACGCTCCGCGTCTGGTCGCAGAACGCCTCGTCGATCGAGCTCGTCGTCTTCGACGCCACGGACCTCGACTGGGTGGTCGATCAGGCGACGCTCGAGCGACTCCCCGGCGGTGTGTGGGAGGTCACGACGGAGCTGCTGCAGCCGGGCACACGCTACGCGATCAGGGTCGGCGGCCCCCACGGCCCCGGAAACACGTTCAACCCCGAGACCCTGCTGCTCGACCCCTACGCCCGGGGTCTCGCCCAGGGAGACGGATACGAGGAGTGGCGGTCGGTGGTCATCGTCGACGGATTCGACTGGGGGCAGTCGGCGAAGCCGCGCATCCCCCTCGATCGCACGGTGATCTACGAGGGACATCTCAAGGGACTCACCAAGCGGCAGCCCTATGTCCCGCCGGCTCTGCACGGCACCTACGCGGGTCTCGCCCACCCCGCGATGATCGAGTACTTCCACGAGCTTGGCATCACCTCGATCGAGCTGCTCCCGGTGCACGCCTTCGTGCCCGAGCCCCGTCTGCTCGAACGCGGCCTCACGAACTACTGGGGGTACAACACCCTCAACTTCTTCACCCCGCACAACGCCTATGCCACCGAGGATGCCCGCAAGGGCGGCCCTGAAGCCGTCCTCGCCGAGTTCAAAGGCATGGTCAGGCTGCTGCACGAGGCGGGCCTCGAGGTCATCCTCGACGTCGTCTACAACCACACGTCCGAGGAAGGACTCGGCGGACCCCGTTCGAGCTTCCGCGGCATCGACAACGCGGCGTACTACCGGCAGGACGCCTCGGGCGCCTACATCGACACCACCGGATGCGGCAACACGCTCGACACCTCGACCGACGCGGGCGCCCGACTGGTCCTCGACTCGCTGCGCTACTGGGCCGAGGAGATGCAGATCGACGGGTTCCGGTTCGACCTCGCGGCGGCGATCGCTCGTGACTCCGCGCATACGTACACCCCGGATCATCCGCTGCTCACCGCCATCGCGAACGATCCGATCCTGAAGGACACCAAGCTCATCGCCGAGCCGTGGGACGTGGGCATGGGCGGCTGGCAGACGGGGAACTTCCCCCGCGGCTGGATGGAGTGGAACGACCGCTACCGCGATCGCGTGCGGAACTTCTGGCTGAGCGACATCGACTACGCGCGCCGCGCCTCCGCCCCGGTCGGGGTCGGCGGGTTCGCGACCAGACTGGCCGGATCGTCGAACACCTTCGCAGACGAGCGCGGTCCGCTCGCCAGCATCAACTTCGTCACCGCGCACGACGGCTTCACCCTGCACGACCTCGTGTCCTACGACGTGAAGCACAACGAGGCCAACGGCGAACACAATCGCGACGGCGCCGACATGAACCGCGCGTTCAACCACGGGATCGAGGGTCCGACCGACGATGCGGCCATTCTCGCCGCTCGCCGCAAGGCCCTGCGGAACCTGCTGGGAACGCTGCTGCTGTCGGCGGGCATCCCGATGCTCACGGCCGGCGACGAGGTCGGACGCACACAGCGCGGCAACAACAACGCCTATGCGCAGGACTCCGCGTTGACCTGGCTGAGCTGGGAACCGGAGCCGTGGCAGGACGACCTGCGCGCGCACGTCGCGCGGCTGATCCGACTGCGATCGGAGAATCCCGCCCTCCGGCCCAGCCGGTACGCGCGTCTGGGCGAGCACATCCCCAACGCCTCCGTCATGGACTGGTTCGACCAGAACGGCGAGACGATGGAGAGCGAGCAGTGGACCGACCCCGGCAACCGCACGCTGCAGTACGTCGCGGCGTCGACGCCCGATCGCGAAGAGGCGAACCGGATCCTGCTGATCGTGCACGGCACGGAGTCCCCGATCGACGTGCGACTGCCGGAAGACCTCGAGGATGCGACGCGCTTCGTGTCGTTGTGGTCGAGCGCCGACGAGCGTCCGAGCACCGTCGAGGAGACCTTCGCCCCCGGGCACATCCTGCCCATCCCCGGCACCTCGATGCGACTGTTCCGGGTGGAGTGACGTGCGGCGCGCCGGAGCCGTCGGCGCGCTACCCGCTGTGCGTCCGGGGCGGTACATTCGGGGAGTGGCCGCACGTACAAGCAGCATCCGTCCGAATGCTCTCCGGAGCCCGTCTCAGATCCCGCTGCGCCCCGTCGGCGCCGTATCGGATGGCGAGGGCCTCCGCACGACGAGGATCCCGCTGCTGGATGCCCGCCCCCGCGTCCCCGAGGGATTCCCGCCCAAGGCCGTGGTCGGCGAGGTCGTGCCGTTCAGCGTCGTGTCGTTCCGCGAGGGCCACGACATCATCGGGGTGCACCTGCGTCTGACCGCGCCGGACGGCGACGAGAGTCTGCACCGTCTCACGCCGCTGCTCGACGGCACCGATCGGTGGGCCGCCGACGTCGCCATCGACGTGCAGGGAGACTGGTCCTTCCGCTTCGAGGGATTCGCCGACGACTTCGCGACCTGGGCCCACGCCGCCGAGCTCAAGGTGGCGGCAGGTGTGGATGTGCCGGTGATGGCCGCTCTGGGCGCCCAGTTGCTGTCCCGCGCCGCTGCGGAGAAGGATCGGCCCGCGGCGCAGCGCAAGAGGCTGGCCGGCGTCGCCGCCTCGCTCGCCGACGGCGACGCCGCGACGACCATCGCCGTGTCGACCGACCCGGAGCTCGCGCACATCTTCGCCGACCGGCCGCTGACCTCCCTGCGCTCCGTCTCTGCCCCGCACCGTCTGCTGGTCGAGCGCACCGCGGCGGGCGTGGGTGCCTGGTATGAGTTCTTCCCGCGCTCCGAGGGCGCGCGCCGGCTGAAGGACGGCTCGATCAGGAGCGGCACGTTCCGTACCGCGGCCAAGCGCCTGCCCGCGGTCGCGGCGATGGGCTTCGACGTGATCTACCTCGTTCCGGTGCACCCGATCGGCGTGACCAACCGCAAGGGACGGAACAACACGCTCACCACCGAGCCCGCCGACCCCGGCTCGCCGTATGCGATCGGCGCCGCAGAGGGTGGTCACGACGCGATCCACCCCGACCTGGGCAAGCCCGCCGACTTCCGGGCGTTCGTGCGTGCCGCTCGGGCGGAGGGGCTCGAGGTGGCCCTCGACCTGGCGCTGCAGGCGTCGCCCGACCACCCGTGGGTCGCAGAGCACCCGGAGTGGTTCACGACGCTGCCCGACGGCACGATCGCGTATGCGGAGAACCCTCCGAAGAAGTATCAGGACATCTATCCGCTCAACTTCGACAACGACCCTGAGGGCATCTACCGCGAGATGCTGCGGATCGTCCAGCACTGGGTGCGCGAGGGCGTGAAGATCTTCCGTGTCGACAATCCGCACACCAAGCCGTTGCAGTTCTGGGAGTGGCTGATCGCCACGGTGAACGCCGTGGATCCCGACGTCATCTTCCTCGCCGAGGCGTTCACCCGCCCCGCCGTCATGCGGGCGCTGGCCGCCGTCGGATTCCAGCAGAGCTACAGCTACTTCACGTGGCGGAACACGAAGGCGGAGCTCGAGGAGTTCCTCGCCAGCGTCTCGCACGACACCAGCGACTACATGCGGCCGAACCTGTTCGTCAACACCCACGACATCCTCACCGAGTACCTGCAGTTCGGCGGGAGGGCCGCCTACCGCATCCGCGCGTGCATCGCCGCGACGGCTGCCCCCGTGTACGGCGTGTACGCGGGGTACGAGCTCTTCGAGAACGTCGCCCGCCCGGGCTCCGAGGAGAACATCGACAACGAGAAGTACGAGTACAAGGTCAGGGACTGGGAAGGTGCCGAGGCGGCGGGCGACTCACTGGCGCCCCTGCTGCGCCGGCTCAACGAGATCCGCGATGCCCACCCCGCGGTGCGTCAGCTGCGCAACCTCTCGGTGCACTGGAGCGACGACGATGCCGTGCTCGTCTACAGCAAGCATCTGGACGCCGCGTTCACCGGGACCGGCTCCCCCGACACGATCCTCGTGATCGCCAACGTCGACCCGCACTCGGTGCGTGAGACCACCGTTCACCTCGACACCACCGTCTGGGGTGTCGAGCCTGGCGAGCCCTTCGAGGTCGAGGATCTGCTCACCGGAGCTGTCTGGACCTGGGCCGATCACAACTACGTGCGCCTCGACGCCTTCGCCGAGCCGGTGCACATCCTGAAGGTGAGGAGCCGAGCATGAGCCACGCAGAAGATACGACGACGACGTCGGAATGGACCGCGGTCGCGGCGGGGGGCCACCACGACCCGCACGCCGTCCTCGGCTCGCACCCGGCCACCGATGCGAGCGGACGCACCGTCACCGTCATCCGCGCACGGCGGCCGCTGGCCGAGTCCGTCGCAGCGGTGTTCGAGGACGGCTCGCGCCTGCAGCTCGCACACGTCGCAGAGGGCATCTGGGAGGCTCAGCATGCCGGGGCACCTGTCGCCTACCGTCTCGCCACGGCCTATGCGGGAGGCGAGGAGACACTCGCCGGAGACCCGTACCGGCACGGACCCACGCTCGGAGAGCTCGATCTGCATCTGATCGCGGAGGGACGCCACGAACGGCTGTGGGATGCACTCGGCGCCCACCCGCGCGTGGTCGACGGAGAGTCCGGTGTGGCGTTCGCCGTCTGGGCTCCGAACGCGACCGCGGTGCGCGTCGTCGGCGACGTCAACGGGTGGAGCGGCGAGTCCCACGCGATGCGCTCGATGGGCGGAAGCGGGATCTGGGAGCTGTTCGTCCCCGACCTCGCTGCGGGCACGACCTACAAGTACGAGATCCGCACCAGAGACGGTTCCTGGATCTTCAAGGCGGACCCGATGGCGCAGGCCGCGCAGGTCCCGCCGGAGACCGCCTCGGTCATCACGCAGTCGACGTACGCCTGGTCGGACGGTGCGTGGATGACGCGGCGTGCGGCGACGCACGCGGTCGCTCAGCCGCTCTCGGTCTACGAGGTGCACCTGGGATCCTGGCGGGGTGGTCTCAGCTACCGCGATGCGGCGGATCCGCTGATCGAGCACGTGACGGAGACCGGCTTCACCCACGTCGAGTTCATGCCTCTGGCGGAGCATCCGTTCGGAGGTTCCTGGGGCTACCAGGTGAGCGGGTACTACGCCGCCACGAGCCGTTTCGGCAGCCCCGACGATCTGCGATACCTGATCGACCGCCTGCATCAGGCGGGCATCGGCGTGATCATGGACTGGGTTCCTGGGCACTTCCCCAAGGATGCGTTCGCACTCGCCCGGTTCGACGGACAGCCCCTGTACGAGCACCCGGATCCGCGCCGCGGCGAGCACCAGGACTGGGGCACGCTCATCTTCGACTACGGCCGCGCCGAGGTACGGGGCTTCCTGGTCGCGAACGCACTGTTCTGGCTCAGCGAGTTCCATGTCGACGGGCTCCGTGTCGATGCCGTCGCATCGATGCTGTACCTCGACTACTCGCGCAACGACGGTGAATGGGAACCGAACATCCACGGCGGCAGGGAGAATCTCGAGGCCATCCGGTTCCTCCAGGAGGTCAACGCCACCGCATACCGCGTGCACCCCGGCGTGCTGATGATCGCGGAGGAGTCCACCAGCTTCCCCGGTGTCACCGCCCCGACCGATCACGCGGGCCTGGGGTTCGGTTTCAAGTGGAACATGGGCTGGATGAACGACTCGCTCCAGTACATCGAGCGCGATCCCATGTACCGGGCGCACCACGAGGGCGAGATGACCTTCTCGTTCGTCTACGCCTTCGGCGAGAACTATCTGCTGCCGATCAGCCACGACGAGGTCGTGCACGGCAAGGGCAGCCTCGTCTCGAAGATGCCGGGCGACCACTGGCACAAGCTCGCGAATGTGCGGGCGTACCTCGGGTACATGTGGGGGCACCCCGGCAAGAAGCTCCTCTTCATGGGTCAGGAGTTCGGGCAGCTCGGCGAATGGTCCGAGTCTCGCGAACTCGACTGGTGGCTGCTCGATCAGCCCTCGCACGCGCAGCTGCAGGGCTTCGTCGGCGAACTCAACCGCGCCTACCGCGCGCAGGCGCCGCTGTGGGAGCGCGACAGCGACGGATCCTCGTTCTCGCGCCTCGGGGCACCGAGCTGGGATCCGAACGTGATCGCGTTCGAGCGCCGTGACGCGCACGGCGGTCGGGTGGCCGTGATCAGCAACTTCGCCGGCCTGGAGCGCAGCGGATACCGCCTGACCCTCCCCGGAGCCGGGGTGTGGCAGGAGATCCTCAACACGGATGCTGCCGCCTACGGCGGACGGGGCTCGGGAAATCTCGGGATGGTCGTCGCTCATGACGACGGCGACGGCGTCGCGTCCGCGACCATGACGCTGCCCGCACTGTCGACGATCTGGCTGCGCTACGAGGGAGAGCCGCACGTCCCGACGATCACCCACGGGTGACCGTCTGCGCCGCGCGGACGCTGATCGGCAGATGCCGAGTGCCGCCCGCGCGGCGGACGCCTCAGAAAAGCAGTGACGTGAGCCTGTTGCGCGCCGTGACGACTCGGGGGTCGGTCACGCCGATGAGCCCGAAGAGCTCGACGAGGCGCTCGCGCACCGGCGTGCGCTCGTCCGACGGCAGCTGAGCGAAGAGGTCCAGCAGCCGACCGAAGGCATCGTCGACGTGTCCGCCGGCGAGATCGAGGTCGGCGACGTCGAACTGCGCCGCGATGTCCAGCGGACCCGCTGCCGCCGCGGCCCGTGCGTCCTGGAGGTCCAGCTTCTGGACGCGCTCCAGCAGACGCACCTGCCCCAGTCCCGCGATGGCATCCTCGTCGCGGGGGTTCTCCGCGAGCGCCTTCTCGTAGGCGACGATCGCGGCCGCGTAATCGCCCATCTCGATCGCGGCGAACGCCTCCGCGTGCAGCGGCGGCATCGGCGGCTCTTCGGGCGCGTCAGGCTGCTCGGAGGGCGCTCCCACATCGAGCGAGCCGGTGACGCCGTTCTGGGCCGCGAGCTGCAGGAGCTGCGCGAACACCTCGCGCACCTGCTGCTCCGGCACCGCTCCGGTGAACATGGGGACCGGCTGGCCCGCGATCAGCGCGACCACCATGGGGATCGACTGCGCACGGAACCCCTGAGCGAGCTGCGGGTTGGCATCGACGTCGACCTTCGCGAGCAGCACCTTGCCGCCGAGCTCGCGCGTGACCTTCTCGATGATGGGGCTGAGCTGCTTGCAGGGTCCGCACCACTCCGCCCAGAGGTCGACGACCACCGGAACGGTGCGCGACAGCTCGAGGATCTGGCCGAACGACTCGTCCGTCGCGTCGACGACCACATCGGCCATGGGCGCCCCCGTCTGAGGCTGCGCGCCGGGCGCGGGAGCCGCGGGACGATTGCGGAGGGAGGAGAGGTCGACAGCACCTCGGAGAGCGGCGGGAGACATTTCGGTCACTTGATCACCTCGACGGAGAGAAGGTCCTGGCGCACGGCGAGAAGCCGGATCTGCTCAGAGGACCCCTGGGCGGGGACGGAGAAGAACAACTGGAATTCGTACTTGGTGGTGACGCCCTTGGCGGACTCGGTCACCCCGGTCAGCGCTTTCGCCTGGGCGTTGTCGCCGAAGCGGATCACGGCATCGGCAGAGGTCGGCGTCACCGACTCGGTGTCGATGAGCGAGACCGCGACGATCGCACCGCTGTCGAGCGTGGCCATCGACACCGGCGCGGGATCCGCGGGCACGATGTCGAACGAGGTCTGGCTGGTCTCGGCCGCGCCGTTGTCCGCCAGGTTCTGAACCACAGACTGTCGGCTGTCGCGGATCGACTGCGCGAGGTTCTGCGAGAGCTCGTCGAACTGTCCGTACGACGCACTCTGCTCGCCCTCGTCGACCGCATCCGCGAACATCGTCGCGAGGTCGGCGGGTCGGATGCTCAGGAATGCGGAGTCGTCGGGGATGAGCGACGTGCCGAGCCAGGCTGCGGCGACCTTCGGGAAGGCGGCGTCCGCCGACATCTCGGCCATGTTGTCGACCCTGTAGTTCGACCACGGGTCCTGCTGCGTCATCGTCAGGATGACCGGCGGGATCGTGTCGTCCCCGCTGCTCTTGGACAGCAGCAGCACGGTGCGCGGCCAGCGGTCGGTCGCCTCGGGGAGCACGACCTCGACCTCATCGGTCGGGATCGCCGCGGGAGGGGTGGTGTCGGGCAGAGCGGTGCGCAGCGCGTACTCGGTCGTGCGAGCGGTCAGCGCCGGCCCGTCGAGTCTCGTGGCCGCCAGATCGATGTCCATCGCGGCATCCGCGTCGGACAGCGTGGCCGAGACCTCCTGCAGGATGCGCTTCGCCTGCGCCTCGGTGACGGCCGGCGGCTTCTGGTTCTCCGGCGCGATGATCGTCGCGGTCGGCGACGGCGACGGGGTGCCCTCACCGAACTGCGGCCAGGACTCGGCCGAGCACCCGGTCGCGATGAGCGCGGTCAGAGCGATCGCCGGGATCGCCAGCAGACGTCGCCGGCGTGCCGGCGCGGATGCGCGTCGCTCCGACGTGCGGACATCGCGGCCGGACGTGTCGCTGCCGGGCGTGGCCGACGCGTCCGCGGGCTTCCCATCGGGTGCCGGAGCGTCAGTCGCCGAGGTGTCCGGCGCGGGCGCCGACGGGGTCTCCTCGATCACCGCGCGCTCCGCCGGCGGAAGCTGTGCGATGTCGATGGGCTCCGTGGGGGGAAGAGGGCCAGGGCCCTTGCGGCGCGGACCACGACCGCGGCGCTGATGGCGGATCGCCAGGACGTAGAGGACGAGGCCGACGAGGAGCATCGCGGCTCCGGCCGAGAGCAGCGGCCCCGCGAGCGGCGTCGACGTGTCGAGCGGCCAGGAGACCGCGATGTCCTCGGGTGCGTCTGCGGTGCCGTCGCGCGCGATGATCACGCTCACGCCCTCCGGGAGCTGCATGTCGGCGATGAGCGAGTCCGTGTCGGTGAAGGAGTCGAGCCAGAGGTCCGAGCCCACAGGGCTGCGTCCGGTCGTGGTCTCCGCCGCCGGAGCCTCCTCCACGGGAGCCTCCTCGGTGGCCGGCGTCGCTTCTGCCGCGGGGGTCTCCTCGGTGGCGGGAGTCTCCTCCGTGGCAGCGGACTCCTCGGGTGCGGGAGTCTCCTCCACCGCAGGGGTCTCCTCCGGGGCCGGGGTCTCCCCCGCCGTGTCGCCTCCGTCGTCCCCCGACTCTGCGGCGTCGACGAACGCGACGTCGATGTCGCCGTCCGCGCCGACCGAGGCGTGGTTGTACGACGAACCGGCGAGCCACGCCTCCATGTCGGCGGTCCTGCCATACGCCGCGAAGATGTCGCCGTCACCACGGACGAGGAGGGTCTGAGCGCCCGGGTGCTCACGCAGGACGTCGCCGTCCAGCAGCACATACGGGGCGGGTTCTTCCACGGCGACCGCCGCCTCCTGGGTCGACGGACCCATGAAGATGGTTCGCTGGGCTATGCCTGCAGCGATCAGTCCCGCGGCCAGCACGAAGGCCACGACGGCCCATACGAAACGCACGAATAGTCTCCTCACACGACGCGGGCGCACACCCGAGTCGCAACACTCGACGTTTCAGACTAGCGAAAGCTCCTGAGTGTTGCCCACGAGGGCATGCCTCACCCGGTCGCGCGGCACGTCGTGTCGGCGAGTCCCGGTGCGCTCGATAGCCTTGCAGCACCCGTATTCCCGAGGAGCCGCGATGAAGATCCACAACCCGTTCCGCACCGCCCTGGTGGCGACGCTCGGCGTGGGACTCGGCATCCTGCTTATCGGCAGCGTCGAGAGTCTGTCGACCGTGCTGCTCTACGTCGGCACCGCGCTCTTCCTGAGTCTGGGACTCGATCCGCTCGTCTCGTTCCTCGAGCGCAAGAAGCTGCCTCGCTGGGTCGCGGTGCTGATCACGATCCTCGGCGTCCTCAGCATCTTCGCCGGCATCATCCTGATCGTCATCCCGGTGCTGGTCGACCAGATCTCGCAGCTCATTGCCCAGATCACGGCCATCGTGCAGCGCGGCACCTTCCTCGAGGATCTGCGGCAGTGGATGGTCGACACCTTCCCGAACCTGAAGGTCGATGAGGTGTTCGCCTACGTCACGAACTGGCTCGAGACCAACCTCGCGCAGATCGGCGGATCCATCGGCCAGAGCGTTCTCGCGGCGAGCGGCGCCGTGGTCAGCGGGCTCTTCGGCGCGTTCATCGTCCTCATCCTGACGATCTATCTGACCGCCTCCACGCCGTCGCTGAAGCGCGCTGTCTACCAGCTCGCCCCCGCGTCGAAGCGGGAGCGCTTCATCGACCTGGCCGAGCAGATCACGGACTCCGTCGGCTACTACGTCATGGGGCAGGTCACGCAGGGGGTGATCAACGGCATCCTGAGCATGATCTTCCTCACGATCATCGATGCGCCGTTCCCGGCCGTGCTCGCCGTCGTCGCCTTCTTCTTCTCTCTGATCCCGCTCGTGGGAACACTCACGGGTTCGACGATCATCGTGCTCGTGTGCCTGATCCCGGGCCTCGGCTCACCGGCCACCGCGATCGCCGCGGCGGTCTACTACCTCATCTACATGCAGATCGAGGCGTACGTGATCTCGCCGCGCATCATGAGCCGGGCCGTCTCCGTGCCTGGCGCGGTCGTCGTGGTCGCGGCGCTCGCGGGTGGAAGCCTGCTGGGCCTTCTCGGCGCTCTGATCGCCATCCCGGTGGCAGCGAGCATCCTGATCCTCTACCGCCAGGTGCTGATCCCGCGGATGAACGAGCTCTAGGCCGACGGCCACTCGGTCGGCAGGGGAAGCGCCGTCGGATTCACCGCTGCGACGATCTCCGTCAGCACGCGGCGCGTCTGGCTCTCCCCCACCCACAGGTGCTTGCCGCCCTCGACCGCGATCAGTGTCGCGTGCGGGATGGAGGCGAAGCGCTCCCTGGCCTCGGGCGGGCGGAGGTAGTCGTCGAGCTCAGGCACGAGGACGACCACGTCGACGTCCGAATCCGCCCACGCCGCGACCTCTGCGGCTGTCGCACGGTGCAGCGGAGGCGAGAGGAGGATGATGCCCTCCACGTCGTGCTGGCGCCCGTACTTGAGCGCGAGCTCCGTGCCGAACGACCAACCGAGCAACCAGGGACGAGGCAAGCCGCGTTCGCGCACGAAGTCCATCGCGGCGGCCACGTCGAACTGCTCCGCCGCTCCCCCGTCGAACGCCCCGTCGCTGGTGCCTCGCGGCGAGGTGGTGCCCCGGGTGTTGAAGCGCAGCACGGCGAGGTCCGCCAGTGCCGGGAGACGTGCCGCCGCCTTGCGGATGATGTGGGAGTCCATGAAGCCACCGGCGGTGGGCAGCGGATGCAGCGTGACGAGCGTCGCCACCGGGCCCGACGATTCCGGCATCGCCAGCTCGCCGACGAGGCTCAGCCCGTCGGCCGTCTCCAGGACGATGTCCTCGCGTCGAGCCGGAAGCTCGAGCGGTCCACGAATCTCGATGCTCATGCGATCCTCCAACAGTGTGTGTGCCAGTGTCGCCGGGAGGCGAGATCTGCCGCGTCGCCCAGTACGCCATCGGCGCGCCAGACGACCAGGTGGGCCGTGCCCGGCGCGACGGTGCGTCCGCACCCCGGGCAGATGTACTCCTTGAGCGCCTGTGCCGCCGACACCGGCTGCACCGTCCACTGCGCGCCGCGGCGCACCTCGGAGCGCTTCCAGGAGGCGAGCAGGCGGTCGAGCGAATCCTCAGCGTCCGGGCGCGACGGACGGCGTCTGCGGGAGCGGGCCATGACGGCCGCTCACCACCAGTGGTTGTTCGTCCAGAACGCGTGCGCGCCGGCCCAGCTGCCGTACCGACCGGTCGCGTAGCCCGTCGCCCACCGGAGGTTGTCGACAGGGTCGTAGCCGTTGCCCGGCACCTTGCTGCACGGGAGAGCCTGGACGAGACCGCAGGCACCCGACGACTTGTTCGTCGCGTTCGGGTTCCACCCGCTCTCTCGCGAGACGATGTAGTCGACGTAGCCCCAGTCGGACTCGGCGATTCCGGCCGCAGCCATCCACTCCGCAGGAGCGCCGCCGCCGGTGTAGAAGAGCGGTCCGCCGCCTCCCGAGCCCGAACCGGAGTCACCGGAGGAGGCGGTCGAAGGGGTGGGCGTCGGAGTCGGCTTCGGGGTGACGTACACCGAGAAGGTGCCGCGCTGGATCGGAGCGATCTCGGCGCCCTCGACGGTCACGGTGAGGTTCTGCGTCTCGGTGAGCGCCGCCGCGTATGCGGATTCCGGCCCCTCGGCCAGGGGCTGCTCAGCCAGCGCCACGCCCGTCGGAGCGACCATGGCGGCGGCGAAACCCACGACCGCCAGAGCGCTGAAGAACCCGACCACACCACGTCGACGACTGCCCGAGCGCGCCGAGAGAGTCGCTGATGCAGGCATCGGCGAGACGTCGTCGCGGAGGGGGGTCATGTCGTTTCGGGAGTTCACGATAGAGGGGAGTCTACCCGGTGCGCTCCGAAGAGGCCACGAGAACGCTCAGCGAACGGCCAGGATCACGTCGACGGCCGCGTCCAGCAGGGCATCGACCTGCTCCTCGCGGTACCCGCCCCGCTGCATCCGGAACGCCGCGGACCGCAGCTGCTCGGCGGTCAGCGGCTCTCCGTCGCGGAGATACCGGGCGATCCGTCCGCTGACGTGGTCGACCTCGTCGATCCGGTAGCCGAAGGTGAGCACACCGGTCCGCGCGAAGCGGTGCTTCGCCGGGCGCGCGAGATGATCGAGGATGACCTGAGCCTCGTCTCGGGCCTGCTCCACCCAGGCGCCGGCCCCGGCGGAACGCACTGCGCGTTCGCGGGCGCGTGCCGCCAGAGCGTCCTCCACACGACCGAGAGCGGCGTCGACCTCGGCGACGACGTAGCCGTTCTTGACCAAGGGGAACGAGGCGACGCGCACGTCGGCGGCACTGAGGTCGTCGCCGTCCGCTTCGAACGCCGTCCGCGCTGCGGCGAGGAAGGTGTCGACGGCGGCGCGGTGGTATCCGCGCACTCTGCCGCTCGTCACCGAGAATGCCGGAGGCGCCTGTTCGGCACCGTCAGCGACCCGTTCGACATCGTCAACCATCAGAGCACCGTCCAGGAGGAGAAGAGGAAGTAGAGGCAGAGAGCCGGGATCGTCGACGGCAGGATGCTGTCGAGGCGGTCCAGCAGTCCGCCGTGGCCGGGGAGCCAGGAACTCATGTCCTTGATCCCGAGATCCCGCTTGAGCATGGACTCACCGAGGTCGCCCAACGTCGCGGACAGCAGGATCGCTGCGCCGAAGATCACGCCGATCCACCAGGGAAGGTGCAGCAGGAAGAGGGCGAGGAGCACTCCGGCCGCGACCGACGCGACCACGGCACCGGCGAAGCCCTCCCAGGTCTTCTTGGGGCTGATCTTCGGAGCCATCGGATGCCGTCCGAAAGCGAGGCCGGCCGCATATGCGCCTGTGTCCGCGGCCACGGCGATCGCGATGAAGCTCAGCACCCACCACTGCCCGTCCTCCTGCTTGAGGAGGATCAGCGCGATGGCGGCGAGGAACGGGACGTAGATCTGCACGAAGCCGCCGATGACGACGTCGCCGAGCACGTCGCCGTACGTCCGACCGTCCGCGGCGATCATCTGCCCGACCAGGCGCCAGACGATGACGAAGGCGACGGCGAGGAACAGGACGATCCAGACGAGCCACAGATCGAGGAAGAACGCCGACAGCACGATCATCGTCGCAGCCGCGAACTGCGGCGCCACGTCGATCCGACGTCCTGAACCTCGCAGCGCCAACGACAGCTCGTAGACGCCGAGCAGTGCCGCCGCCAGAGCGAAGGGCACGAAGAGCACCTTGATGAAGAGCAGTGACGCGAGCAGCGCGGCACCGAACGCCAGACCGATCAGGATCGCGAGGATCAGGTCGCGGCCGGTGCGCTCCTTGATGCGCTCGTTGGCCTGATCGAGCTGACCACGGGCATTCGACACGTGCGTGCCCAGCTCATCCCTGGCCGCGCGCCATTGCTCCCTGATCGCATTGTGATCGGCGGTGTCCAGCGAAGACGGGATCGAGGAGGAGGGAGCCGCCGGAGCGGAGACCGCGGGTGCGGGCGGCCGGGGCGGCACCACTGCGGGGTCGAACGCCGGGAACGCCCCGTCCTCGAGGGGTCCGCCGCCACTCGGGGTCGCCGAATCGCGCACCTCGCGGCGCATCGGCGGCGTGTCGGTGTCGTCAGCGGTGGGATCGTCGGACATGCCGCCTACACCTCGAGGAGCTCAGCCTCTTTGCGCTTGAGTGCGTCGTCGATCAGGTCGACGTGCTGGCGCGTGAGGGCATCGAGCTCCTTCTCCCCCCGAGCGATCTCGTCTTCACCGAGTTCGCTCTTGAGAGCATCGAGCTCGTCCTTCGCCTTGCGGCGGATGCCGCGGACGTGGACCTTCGCGTCCTCGCCCTTGGTCTTCACGAGCTTGACGTACTCCTTGCGACGGTCCGCGGTGAGCTCGGGCATGGTCACACGCACGAGGTTGCCGTCGTTCGTCGGGTTCGCACCGAGGTTGGGCATGTCGCGGATCGCCTGCTCGATGCTCTTCAACGCCGACTTGTCGTACGGCGTGATGATGAGCGTGCGCGCCTCCTGGTTCGCCAGAGAGGCGAGCTGCGAGAGCGGAGTCGGCGTCCCGTAGTAGTCGATGAGCACCTTCTGGAAGAGCTGCGGGTTGGCGCGGCCGGTGCGGACCGTGGAGAAGTCCTCCTTGGCGGCCTCGACGGCGCGCGCCATACGGGAGGTTGTTTCAGCGAGGACATCCGCGATCACGGTGACTCCTATCGTCGGGGTGTTCTGAAATTCTATCGGTCGCGGACGCCGGGCATCCGCAGGCACTCAGGACGTGACGAGAGTTCCGATGGGCTCTCCGAGCAGTGCGCGCGTGACGTTGCCCGCGGGCTCCATGCCGAAGACGCGCATGTCCATGTTGTTGTCCATGCACAGGCTGAACGCGGTCGAGTCGACGACCTTCAGACCGCGCTGCAGAGCATCCCGGTAGGTGACCCGTTCGATGCGCTCGGCATCCGCGTGCTTGTTGGGATCCGCCGTGTAGATCGCGTCGACGCCGTTCTTGGCGACGAGGACCTCCTGTGCACCGATCTCGAGGGCACGCTGCGCGGCGACGGTGTCGGTGGAGAAGTACGGAAGCCCCGCTCCTGCGCCGAAGATCACGACGCGTCCCTTCTCCATGTGGCGCTCCGCGCGGAGAGGGATGTAGGGCTCAGCGACCTGCGTCATCGAGATCGCGGACTGCACGCGCGTCGGCGCACCGGCCTGCTCGAGGAAGTCCTGCAGCGCGAGGGCGTTCATCACGGTCCCGAGCATGCCCATGTAGTCCGCGCGACCACGGTCCATGCCACGCTGACTGAGCTCGGCACCGCGGAAGAAGTTGCCGCCGCCGACCACGATGGCGATCTCGACACGATCGACCGCCGCGGCGATGTCGCGCGCGATCTGGCTGACGATGTCGGGGTTGACTCCCAGCTGGCCGGCGCCGAACGCCTCGCCGGAGAGCTTCAGAAGTACGCGACGGCGTCCAGTGCCTTCGGTCATGGGGGTGTTCCTCTCGTCCCGATTCAAGATAGTGCCTTGTGGGCATGAAGAAGGGGTTCGGATCTCGTTGATCCGAACCCCTTCGACTCTGCTACGCGCCGACCTTGAAGCGCGCGAAGTCCGTCACGGTGATACCGGCGTCCTTCGCCACCTGGGCGACAGAGAGCTTGTTGTCCTTCGCGTAGTCCTGCTCGAGCAGTGCGACCTGCTTGATGAACGCGGAGACGCGACCCTCGACGATCTTGGGCAGGGCCGCTTCCGGCTTGCCCTCGTTGCGGGAGATCTCGGTGACGATCACGCGTTCCTTCTCCACGGCGTCAGCCGGGACGTCCTCGCGGGACAGGTACGACGGGTTCGCGAACGAGATGTGCTGGGCGATGCTGCGAGCGGTCTCGGCATCGTCACCCGAGTAGGCGACGACGACACCGATCTGCGGCGGCAGGTCCTTGCTGGTGCGGTGCAGGTAGACCTCGACGTGGTCGCCCGAGATGGTGCGCACGCGGCGCAGCTCGACCTTCTCGCCGATGATCGCGGCCTCTTCCGAGATGACCTGCTCGACGCTCTTGTCGCCGGCGGGTGCGGCCAGAGCCGCCTCGACCGAGTCCGCCTTGACGGCGGCGACGGCATCCGCGACCTTCTCGGCGAGCGTGATGAAGCGCTCGTTCTTCGCGACGAAGTCGGTCTCGCAGGCGAGCTCGATGAGCGTCACGGCGCCGTCCTGCTCGCGAGCGACGACGAGTCCCTCGCTGGTGGAACGGTCGGCACGCTTCGCGTTGCCCTTGGCACCCTTGAGACGCAGGATCTCGGTGGCCTTCTCGACGTCTCCGTCAGCCTCCTCGAGTGCCTTCTTGGTGTCGACCATTCCGGTACCGAGCTGCTCACGCAGCGCCTTGAGGTCAGCGATGGTGAAGTTGGCCATGTGTGGTGGCTCCTTGCTTCGTAATGTGTGGTGGTCGCGGGATTACTTGGCGTCTGCGGCCTCGGCGGCGGCGACCTCGGAGGTCTCCTCACCGGAAGCGGCGGCGATCGCCTCGTCGTGAGCCTCGGCACCGGCCGCGTCAGCGGCGGTCTCGTCGGCGGCCGGCGTCTCGACGACGGCAGCCTCATCGGCGGCGGTCTCGACGGTCGCGGCGTCCGCGGACTCCTGGACGGGAGTCTCGAGAAGCTCCTTCTCCCAGTCGGCGAGCGGCTCGGCGTCACCCGTCTCGGGGTTGTGCTTCTGCTGCAGACCCTCGGCCGCGGCATCCGCGATGATGCGGGTGAGCAGCGAGACGGAGCGGATCGCGTCGTCGTTACCGGGGATCGGGTACTGGAAGTCGTCCGGGTCGGCGTTCGTGTCGAGGATTCCGATCACGGGGATGCCGAGCTTCTTGGCCTCATCGATCGCGAGGTGCTCGCGCTTGGCGTCGACGACCCAGATGGCCGACGGCGTCTTGGTGAGGTTGCGGATTCCGCCGAGCGACTTGTGCAGCTTGTCGAGCTCACGCTTCTTGAGCAGGAGCTCCTTCTTCGTGAAACCGCTGTTCGCAGGGGTCTCGTAGTCGAGCTCCTCGAGCTCCTTCATGCGAGCGAGTCGCTTGGAGATCGTCTGGAAGTTGGTGAGGAGGCCACCGAGCCAGCGCTGGTTCACGAAGGGCTGGCCGACACGGGTCGCCTGCTCTGCGAGGATCTCCTGCGCCTGCTTCTTGGTGCCGACGAAGAGGATCGTGCCGCCGTGGGCGACGGTCTCCTTGACGAAGTCGTAGGCCTTGTCGATGTACCCGAGCGACTGCTGCAGGTCGATGATGTGGATTCCGCTGCGCTCGGTGAGGATGAAGCGCTTCACCTTCGGGTTCCACCGACGGGTCTGGTGTCCGAAGTGCACGCCGCTGTCAAGCAGCTGGCGGATGGTGACCACAGCCATGGTCGTCTCCTTGTTCTGACGCGGTTCTGCGCCGTTGAGGTTGTCAAGTCGATCGGAACGATCGAACTCCCTGGTACCCGGCGCACACCCGCCCGCCGTGAGGCGAGACCTGTGGGAGTGGATGCCACGACCGAAGTCGCTGTGGGCACGCGTAGTCACCTCGAGATCGAGGTGCTCCTCCAGCATACAGGACGCGCGGCCCGCGCACCCGCTCTGCACCGAAGGCGTATCTACCGTATGGCGCACACCTGCCGGGGAGATCACGGGCGACGCGAGGCGCGAGCGGACGGGAGCGCACAGGATGATCCGATGCGAACCCACCCGCCCATGCGCGCGCCGATGATCGTCCTCGCCCTCCTCCTGGTTCTCGTCTCGCTGGGCGGTCGCGCGGATGCGTCCGTGATGACGGCGACGCGGGCGCGCAGCATCGTCGAGGGCGCGGATCCGGCTCCCGACGCCGTCCATCCCCGCTGGGACTGGCCGCTCGAAGGGCCCCGCGACGTGACGTCGCCGTATCGGGCACCCGCCCACGAGTACGGAGCCGGGCACCGTGGCATCGACGCGACGACGTCGGTCGGCGCCGAGGTCAGCGCACCGGCGGAGGGTCGGGTCGCCTTCCGCGGGTCTGTCGTCGACAGGCCGCTGCTCACCATCGAGCATCCCGGAGGGTATGTGTCGACGTTCGAACCGCTGATCTCGACCTGGCAACCCGGCGACGCGGTGGCCGCCGGCGATGTCATCGGGACCGTCGCCGTCGGCGGCCATGCCGTGGCAGGCACGCTGCATCTCGGGGTCAGATCGCACGGGGTGTACATCGACCCCCTGATCCTGTTCGGGCCGGTGCCGAGAGCGGTGCTCCTCCCCTGCTGCGACGGGCCGTGACCCGTGGGTGTCACGCGCGGGGGTGCGCCAGGCGGTACGTGGCGGTGAGGCGCTCCGCCGAGACGTGCGTGTAGATCTGCGTGGTCCCCAGGCTCGCGTGTCCGAGGATCTCCTGCACCGCGCGCAGGTCGGCCCCGCCGTCAAGCAGGTGCGTGGCCGCGGTGTGCCGCAATGCGTGGGGCCCCACCGTGTCGACGCCCACGAAGGGGGCGAGCACCTCGGCGACCAGAGTGTAGACCGCGCGGGGTCCGATGCGGCCCCCACGACTCCCCAGGAACAGCGCGGCGGACGGATGGGCGGCACGGGCGAGGAGCGCCGGGCGACCCCGGGTGAGATAGGCGCCGATGGCATCACGAGCGGGCACCCCGAACGGGACGACCCGCTCCTTGGCGCCTTTTCCCAGCACCCGTGCAGTGCCACGATCGAGGTCGAGGTCGTCGACGTCCATGCCGCACAGCTCCGAGACGCGGATGCCCGCGCCGTAGAGGAGCTCGAGGACACCGTGGTCGCGCAGCGCTGTCGGCTCACCGGACTCCGCCGCCTGCCGCTGGGTCTCGAGGAGTGCTGTCATGGCATCTTTCGAGGCGACGGTCGGCAGCGTCCTCCCCCGCTTGGGCGCGATCAGACGCAGGCTCGGGTCATGCGTGAGCACTTCCTGCTCCACCGCCCAGCTGAAGAAGGACCGAGCGGCGGCGGCGCGACGGGAGAGAGTCGAACGGGCGTCTCCTCGCTGCGTGGCTGCCCACAGCCAGTCCCGCAGCGTGTCCAGCGTGATCTGCTCCAGAGAGAGACCGGACGCGGACGCGCCGAGGTCCCGGAGGTCGGACCGGTAGGCGCGCACGGTCGCCGAGGACAGCCGACGCACCCGCTCGAGATGGTCGGCGAAGGCATCCACTGCCGCCGGGAACTCCATGCGCCCCAGCTTGCCGGACCTCCTGCCGCCAGGACGTCAGCCGCGCCGCCCGCGCTCCCCCGCCGAACACGGCCAGTCGGCCGGCACCGCGGGCACTCGACCACTCATCGCCGATCGCTGTGCCCGCTCAGCCACCCGCCGTCGGTGCGACGGGCATCGCCCTCCAGCTCGAGGAGGCCGAGAAGGGCGCTCACGCGCGTGGGCGCCAGGCCCGAGCGGCGGGCCAACTCGATGACGGTCGACGGCGTGCGAACACTCAGCGCGTCCTGCAGACGCCGTCGCTCGGGGTCGACGCCCTCACCACCCTGCGCGCCACCCTGCGGTTGACCCGCGACGCCCCACAGCTCGCGGATCTCCTCCGATGTCGTCACGCAGCGCGCATCGTATTCACGGAGCAGCCGGTGGCAGCCCGCCGATGCGGCGGATGTCACCGGCCCCGGCACGGCACCCAGCGGACGCCCCAGTGCGGCGGCGTGTCCGGCGGTGTTGAGCGAGCCGCTGCGCCACCCCGCCTCGACGACGACGGTCGCATCAGCCAGCGCAGCGATCAGCCGATTGCGCGCGAGGAACCGCCACTTCGTCGGCGCCGTGCCGCAGGGGACCTCGCTCACCACGGCCCCCGTCTCGACGATGCGCTGCAGCAGCTGTCGATGCCCCTGCGGATAAGCGCGGTCGACTCCGCCGGCGAGGAATGCGATCGTGCGACCCTCGACGCCGAGGGCAGCCCGATGCGCGGCGCCGTCGATCCCGTACGCGCCCCCGGAGACGATGACCGCGCCGGAGCCGGCCAGCTCGCCGGCGAAATCGCCCGCCAGCATCTCTCCGTAACCGCTCGCGGCGCGCGCCCCGACGATCGCCACGCGAGGTTCGGCGGAGAGCAGCGATGCGTCGCCGCGCACCCAGAGCACCATCGGCGCATGCGCGCCGAGATCATCGACGGCCCGCGGCCACTCGGAATCGCCGGGTATCAGCAGTCGGGCCCGCACATCGCCCGCGGCTCCGACGGCATCGGCCACTGCTCGGACCTCTGCGCGCACCCGCCACCGTGCCCGCCCCTCGGCCAGAGCCGAGGCGCCTCGCCCAGAGGTGGGACCCATACCCTCATCGAGAGCGGCCCTCAGCGCCTCCGTGGCCCCCAGCGCCTCCACCAGCGCACCCGCGACCCCGTCGCCCGGCTCTGCGATGACGGACCACGCGACCCTGGCCAGCGCGTCCTCGTCACCGCCCGCGCCGCGGACCGCCGCCATCGCCGAGACGACTCCCCGGTCGCTTCGCAGTTCGTCGATCATGACCCGAAACCTCGCTTCAGATACAGCGCGCGTCCGACCTCGTCGGGCCCCGGCCGCCCCGCCCCCTCCAGATCCGCCATCGTCCACGCCAGTCTCAGCACGCGGTCATAACCGCGGAGCGTCAGCGTGCCCCGCTCCAGTGCGCGGTCGAGCGGAGCCCGCGCGGCCGCCGCGATCCTGATGTCGGGCTGGCGCAGGCGCGTGCCCGGCACATCTCCGTTGCGTCGCCACGGCGTCCCGCGCCACCGCTCGGTCGCACACTCCCGCGCCTCCAGAACCCGACGCCTGGCGACCTCGCTGGTCAGAGCCGCCCGATCGCCGGTCATCGCACGGCTCGCGGACACGCGCGCGACGCGCAGTTCGATGTCGATGCGGTCTCGCAGCGGCCCCGACAGCCTCGTCGCATATCGTCGGATCGCGAGCGAGGGACAGAGACATTCGGCACCGCGCACGCCGTAGTTGCCGCACGGGCACGGATTCAGTGCCATGACGAGTTGGAACCGCGCAGGGAACAACGCGGTCATTCCGGATCGGCTCACTTCGATGGCTCCGGTCTCGAGCGGCTGCCTCAGCGCGTCGAGCGCGACCCTCGAGAACTCCGCCGCCTCGTCGAGGAAGAGCACGCCTCTGTGGGCTCGCGAGATCGCCCCGGGCCTCACCACCCTCGACCCGCCGCCGACGAGGGCTGCCACTGACGCACTGTGGTGCGGGGCCTCGAGGGGTGGCATCACGCTGAGGCTCCGCACGGACTCGCCGGAGAGCGAGCGGATCGACGCGACCTCCAACGACTCCTCCTCGGAGAGCGGGGGCAGGATTCCGGGGAGCCTGCGGGCCAGCATGGTCTTTCCCGCCCCCGGGGGCCCGCTGAGGAGCAGGTGATGTCCTCCGGCGGCGGCAGCGACCAGAGCGTTCACCGCGTCCTCCTGCCCCACGACATCGGCGAGGTCGAGGTCAGGCGCCTCTTCGACCACGGGGGCAGCCACGGGCACGGGGTCGGCGTCCAGAACCTCGATGTCGGCTCCGTGCCAGACGGCGACCTCCGACAGAGTGCTGGCGGAACGCACCTCCACCCCGGGGACGAGACGGGCCTCGGCCTCGTTGGCGCGAGGAACGATCACGGTCTCGAATCCGGCTCGAGCAGCCGCGAAGACCGCGGGCAGGACGCCGGGCACAGGGCGCAGCCGGCCGTCGAGACCGAGTTCACCGAGGTGCACCGTACCCGCGATCGCACGGGTCGACAGCGCTCCCCCTGCAGCGAGAGCGGACACCGCGATGCTCAGGTCGAATGCCGACCCCTGCTTCGGCAGGCTCGCCGGGGACAGATTCACGGTGAGCCGCCGCCGCGGCAGATCCAGAGCGGAGTTCTTGCACGCGTTGTGCACGCGCTGGACGGCTTCGGCCAGCGACTTGTCGGGCAGCCCGATGATCTTGAAGTCGGGTGTCTGATTCGAGAGGTCGGCCTCGACCTCGACGAGATGTCCGTCCACTCCGGTGAGCGCGACAGCCCAGGTGCGAGCCGTCGTCACGACACATCCTCGAGGTGCTCGATCGTGCCGTCAGCGGGGTCGCCGACGATGCCGATCGCCTCGACGCGTATCGTGCGTCCTCGCGCCGTCTCGGGATGCGCGGCGGCCCAGGCGTGCGCGAGCTGCCAGAGCCTGCGCGCCTTGCGGGCATCGATCGCTTCGAGCGGATGCCCGAAACCGATCGTCCGCCGCGTCTTCACCTCGACGATCGCCAGGATCTCGCCGCGCACAGCGACGATGTCGATCTCTCCCTGTGGACACCGCCAGTTGCGATCGACCACCTCGTAGCCGGCTTCCGTCAGATGACGGACCGCGCGCTGTTCACCGTCTCTGCCGAGTTCGTCTTTCGCTGCCATGAGCACAGCGTCTCGTGCGCGAGGGCCCGTCGACGCTCCCGATCGCTCGATCCCCCGGCCGCTGAGGATAACCCGTCAGGATGCTGCATCGGGCAGGAGAGATCACTCTCCGTCGAGCGACAGTTCCTGAGGGATCTCGAACTCGCGCCGCTGGAGCTCCTCGACGTTGACGTCCTTGAAGGTGAGCACACGGACGGCTTTCACGAAGCGGTCTGCCCGATAGATGTCCCACACCCAGACATCGCTCATCGAGATCTCGAAGTAGAAGTCGTGCTCGGTGTCGCGCCGCACCACATTGACCTCATTGGCCAGGTAGAAGCGTCGCTCGGTCTCCACGACGTACTGGAACTGTGCGACAACATCGCGGTACTCGCGGAACAGTGCCAGCTCGAGCTCGCGGTCGTAGTCGTCGAAGGCTTCCTCATCCATGATCACTCCATCCTAGAGTCGGCGGCGGAACCATGACGCACTGCAGCTCAGAACAGGGTCGGCGCATCCGCAATGGCCCAGGACGCCCGGTGGTGCGGAGACAGCCCGAGAGTCCGGATCGCATCCCGGTGCTCCAGGCTCGCATACCCCTTGTTGCGATTCCACTGATAGGCGGGATGCCCGTCGTGGAGCTCCGCCATATACGTGTCGCGCGCCACTTTCGCGATCACCGACGCCGCCGACACCGAAGCGCAGTCGCGGTCCGCCTTGATGACGGGTCGCACGGTCAGCGGCGTGGGATGCACGGCCGAGAGGTAGTCGTGATTGCCGTCGAGCAGCACCAGCGCCCCCTCGGCGGCGATCCCCTGAGCGAGCACGCCCTGCACGGCCCGGGACGCGGCGAGTCCCAGTGCCCGCATGATGCCGACCTGGTCCACCTCCGCGGCGCTGGCCCAGCCCACACTCGACGCCTGCACCCAGGCGGACGCCCGCGCGGCGACATCGGGGCGTCGCTTCTCGGTGACGAGCTTCGAATCCCTCAGTCCCTCGGGAACACGCCGACGGGCACCCGCGGCGTCCATCACCGCCGCCCCCACCGCGACGGGGCCCGCGAGCGCACCGCGTCCGACCTCATCGAGGGAGATCACGATCTCGCACTCGCGGAGCAGACGACGCTCGAGGGCGAGCGTGGGAGCCGCGACGCTCATTCCGGGTCCGGGACGCCGTTGAAGATGTCGTGGTGCCCGTCGATCGGACCGAGTCGGTCGAACGGCCACGTGGTGAGGAATGCCTTGCCGACGACGTTGTCGATCGGCACGAATCCCCCGGACGGCAGATCCTGATGCGCGCGGGCATCGCGCGACCGATCGCGATTGTCGCCGAGGAGCCATAGAGAGCCCTCCGGGACGACGACGTCGAACGGCTCGTTGGACGCGGCGGTGTCGCCGTCAGGCAGGTTGAGATAGCTGAGCTCGTCGATCGGCGCACCGTTGATCGTGATCTGACCGAGCGCGTTGCAGCACACGACATGGTCGCCGGGAAGACCGATCACCCGCTTGACGAGGTGGTCCTGGGAGTCGGTGGCCGAGATGCCGACGAGGGTGAGCACCCAGTCGACGGCCTCGATCAGCGGAGGCTGCGCAGGCGTCTGCGGCTGGCCGTCGAGCCACCCGCCCGGGTCCTTGAACACCACGACGTCGCCCCGTTCGTAGGGCGTCCAGCGCGGGGTGAGCTCGTCGACGAGGATGCGGTCGTCGACGATGAGCGTGCGCTCCATCGACGCCGAGGGGATGTAGAACGACCGCACGACGAACGTCTTCACGACGAACGACACGAGCGCGGCGATCACGACGATCACCAGCACGTCGCGCAGGAAGACGAGGAAACCGCGGCGTCGTCCGGTGGACGGCGTGGATGCGGTCGCGGAGTCGTTCGTCATCAGGTTCCTTCACTGTCTCGCACCGCTCGGAGACGGCAGTATCAAGGGTCGCACACCCCGGGGAGAACACAGCACCCCGGGACATCGTGTCCCGGGGTGCTGTGGAGAACCTGCGCGTCAGTTGAAGCGCTTCTCCTTGATCTTGGCCTTCTTGCCCCGCAGCTGGCGGAGGTAGTACAGCTTCGCGCGACGCACATCACCGCGGGTGACGACCTCGATGTGGTCGATCACCGGGGAGTGCACCGGGAAGGTACGCTCGACGCCCACCTGGAAGCTGATCTTGCGAACGGTGAAGGTCTCGCGCACGCCATCGCCCTGGCGGCCGATGACGACGCCCTTGAAGACCTGGATACGCGAGCGGGTGCCCTCGGTGATGTTCACGTGCACGTTGACCGTGTCACCGGGGTTGAAAACGGGAACGTCGGTACGCAGCGATGCTGCGTCGACGGCGTCGAGGATCTGCATGATCGTCTCTCTCTGCACTCGCCTCAGGTCGGATGCATGATGTAGGAAGGAATAAGAACGATGTGTGCTGAACGGCGCCTAGGCGTCCGCGGGCTCCCCTGGGGCAGAGCCGGTCACGGCACAAACATTCATTCTGCCACGGATGACGCGTGCGACCAAAACGTCGCCGAGCCGTCGCCGAGTCGGGGCTCAGGCCCGCTCGTCGCTCTCGCGCACCACGATGACCTCATGCGCTCGGGTCGCCGGTGCCGGTTCGTCCACACCCGGCACGGTCGACCAGGCGATCGTCTCCCGGAAGCGCGCGCCGTTGCCCTTCGCCTCGCTCCACAGCTGCCAGAGCTGCAGCCAGACCAGCCCGATGCCGACCACGACGGCCGCGGCGAGCAACCACCCGAACGCGCCGTCGATGAAGCATCCGACGGCGATGGTCAGTCCGTGCCAGACGGTGAACCCCGCGACGTCCCACCAGGACACTGCGCGCTCGGCGCGCACCGACGGACGCGATCGCGTGAGGAGGGTGAGGAAGAGCTGTCCGACGAATACCGACGGCACCGCGATGAACAGCACCCAGAGGATCGCCCACCCGCCCTGGAACACTCCCCAGCCGATGAACAGCCACAGGGGCAGCAGGAAGGCCGAGGGGATCAACCACCGGAAGAACGCCTGACGCAACCTCATGCCTCGATGCTACGACCCACGGGGCGGTCGGCACTCGGTGTTCGCTGAGAGCGGGGCGGGATGCTCGTGCGGTCCCGTCTCGGCGAACGCCGGAACCGCACGGATCGACGAGAATGGAGGAGACGAGAGGACACCCCCGATGATCGAACTGCGCACACCTGCCGAGATCGACGAGATGCGCGCCGCGGGCCGCTTCGTGGCCGAGACGCTGGCCACCCTGCGCGAGGAGACGAAGGTCGGCACCAATCTGCTGTCGATCGACCGTCGCGCGCACGATCTGATCCGGAAGGCAGGCGCGGAGTCCTGCTACATCGACTACCACCCGTCCTTCGGAGCGAGCCCCTTCGGCAAGGTGATCTGCACGTCGATCAACGACGCCGTGCTGCACGGACTCCCCCACGACTACGTGCTGCGAGACGGCGATCTGGTCTCCCTCGACTTCGCCGTCTCCGTCGACGGCTGGGTCGCGGATTCGGCCGTGTCCTTCGTGGTCGGGACCCCGCGAGACGAGGATCTGCGGATCATCGAGACGACGGAGCGTGCGCTGGACGCCGCCATCGCCGCCGCCGTGGTGGGCAACCGGATCGGTGACATCTCGGCCGCCATCGCCGCGATCTCGCACGGCGAGGGCTATTCCATCAACACCGACTTCGGCGGCCACGGCGTCGGGCGCATCATGCACGGCGATCCGCACGTGCCGAACGACGGCCGCGCCGGCCGGGGATTCCCGCTTCGAGAGGGTCTCGTGTTCGCACTCGAGCCCTGGCTGCTCGAGACGACGGACGAACTCGTCACCGACCCCGACGGCTGGACGCTGCGCAGTGTCGACGGCTCACGCGGAGCGCACTCCGAGCACACGGTCGCCGTGACAGCCGACGGGCCGATCGTCCTCACCGACCGTTCCTTCCTCGGCGTCGACTGAGACGTGCCCGACCCTCTCAGAGGCTCCGGTACAGATAGACGTCGGTGACGACCGGAAGGTCGAACTCCGTGCGGCCGTGCGTCCGCGGGTCGGCATCGAGCACGGCCTCGATCTGCGCGGACATCTCCGCCCTGGTCGCGTCGTCCGCCACCAGGAACGTGCTGACCGTCGACCAGCGCTTCAGGTAGGCGTCACGGCGGATCCTCTCCACCCACCGGATCTGCTCTCGCCGGACGAACTCGAATCCCGGCAGCTCCTCGCCGGCGCTGCTGGTGGTGTCATCCGACGCGGCCACGGCGGGGTGCGCGATCCGGTGCGCCGCTCGATCCCAGGGGCACTCCGGATCCGAGTGGTTCCAGATCAGCCCGAGCGCTCCCCCGCTGACGAGGACCCTGGCGATCTCCGCGCAGGCCGGTTCCCGGTCGAACCAGTGGAAGGCCTGCGCGACGGTGACGAGGTCGATCGATCCCGACTCCACCGGGATCTGCTCGGCGCTGCCGAGCATGGCATCGACGTCCGGGAGCTTGGAACGCAGCACGGAGATCATCGCCGGGGAGGGTTCGACCGCACAGACACGCTCCGCCCTGTCGGCGAGCAGCTCCGTGAACTTGCCGGTGCCGGCACCGAGATCGAGAGCGGCGCGCACGGGGTGGGGACAGAGCACATCGACCGCCGCCGCGGGAAACCCGGGGCGGTACCGGTCGTACTCGGTCCCGATCAGCTCGAAAGACTTCGCCAGCACCTCATCAGCCATGGTGCGACGCTATCAGCGCGAAGGAGCGGACCTCTCTAAGAGGGGTCGTCGGGCAGCAGGTCGGGCCGCCGCCGACGGGTCCGCTCGATCTGCTGGTCTCGGCGCCAGGAGGCGATCACGCCGTGGTTGCCGCTGAGCAGGACATCGGGAACCGCTCGCTCCCGCCAGACCGCGGGCTTCGTGTAGGAGGGGTACTCGAGCAGACCGTCCTCGTGGGACTCCTCCACCAGGCTCTCGGGATTGCCCACCACGCCGGGTATGAGCCGACCGATCGCCTCGATCATCGCCATGGTGGCGACCTCGCCCCCGTTGAGCACGTAGTCGCCGAGGCTGATCAGGCGCACCTCGCCTCGCGACGCTGCGTACTCGAAGACCCGCTCGTCGATGCCCTCGTAGCGGCCGCAGCCGAAGATGAGGTGATCGCGGGTGCTCAGATCGCGGGCCGTCGCCTGGGTGAACACCTCGCCGGCGGGCGAGGGGAAGATGATCGTCGGCGCGGTCGTCTCGACGGACTCCGGCGGCGTCGTCAGCTCGTCGATCGCGAGTCCCCACGGCTCGGGCTTCATGACCATGCCCGCCCCGCCGCCGTACGGAGTGTCGTCGACGGTGCGATGGCGGTCCGAGGTCCAGTCGCGCAGATCGCGCACGCGCAGGTCGAGGATGCCGGAGCTCTGCGCCCTGCCCAGCAGCGAGAGTGTCAGACCGTCGAAGTACGACGGGAAGATCGAGAGGACGTCGATGCGCACGGAGGAACCGTACCCGCGGTCACTCGGATGCGTCGGAGCCCTCGGGCTCCCCCGCATCCGCGGTGTCGGGAAGCTCTTCGAAGAGCCCGGGAGGGGGCGTCACGATGACCCGCCCTGCCGCGACGTCGACGGTGGGGACGATCGCCTTGACGAACGGGACGAGGATCTCGGCCTCGCCGGCGCGGACGATCAGCAGATCCTGTGCCGGGAAGTGCTCGACGCGGGCGACCTTGCCGATCACGACGTCGTCACGGACCACGTCGAGCCCGACGAGCTGGTGGTCGAACCATGCGTCGTCCTCGACCTCGTCGACGTCCTGGTCGATCCAGAGGATGGCCCGGACGAGCGTCTCGGCACCCTCTCGGTCGTCGACGTCGTTCAGGAAGACGACAGGATTGCCGTTCATCACGCGGTACTCGCGGACGGTGACGGTCTTGCCGTGCCACGGAGATGCCTCGGGCACCTGCAACGTGAACTCCGCACCCGGCGTGAAGCGTCGCTCCGGGTTGTCGGTGTACAACTCCAGCTTGAGAGCGCCCTTGAGGCCATGGGCCTTGACGAGACGCCCGACGCGCAGCTGGTTCTTGCCCTGGTTGCGATCCTTCGCAACCACGTCAGTCGTCCGCGACATCGACGCGGACGCGACGCCCATCGGCCAGCGCCGAGATGAGCGTACGCAGTGCCTTCGCGGTGCGGCCGCCGCGCCCGATCACGCGTCCACGGTCATCGGGGTGCACACGCACCTCGAGGATGTCGCCTCGCGGCGATGTGGAGGCGTTGATACGGACATCCTCAGGGTGATCGACGATCCCCTTGACGATGTGTTCGAGCGCGGCGGCGAGCACGACGGATTACTCTGCGTCGGCGGCGGGAGCCTCAGCGGCCTCCGCGTCGGCCTTGGCGGGAGCCTCCTCAGCGGGGGCCTCCACCTTCTTCTCGGCCTTGGGCTTGACGACGGACTTCTTCGACGAGTCGATCTCGAACGGAACCTTGGGCTCCTTGACCTTCAGCGTCGACTTGGCGTTCTTGTCGCCCTTGAACTTGCCCCAGTCGCCCGTGATCTTGAGCAGAGCGGCGACCTGCTCGGTCGGCTGTGCGCCGACGGAGAGCCAGTACTGCGCACGCTCGGAGTCGATCTCGATGAACGAGGGCTCCTCGGTGGGGTGGTACTTGCCGATCTCCTCGATCACGCGACCATCGCGCTTGGTCTTCGAGTCGGCGACGACGATGCGGTAGTAAGGCGCGCGGATCTTGCCCAGGCGCTTGAGACGAATCTTGACAGCCACGATTCTCCTGAATTGTGTGGAAGGTGACGAACCGATCGCCTGGAGCGTGGGGTGCACACCCGGCGGAAGCTCAAATAGGAGGACGAGCGCTGGATAGAGGGTCGAGCACGTCGTCCGACCTTCTATTCTGCCAGATCCCCGGGATCCGAATCACCAGGCGATGCTCGATCGCAGCATCCACGACCCGCTGAACAACTCGTTCCGCAAGCCGACCTGGCAGGAGGGCA
>NZ_JBEOUR010000002.1:0-112454 GCF_040302605.1 Microbacterium sp. NPDC097977 | reverse complement strand
CCCCGCGCCTCCTACACTGGATGCCGTGACCGCACTCGACGCAGACCGCCAGACACTCCTCGACCTGATCAAGGGTGAGGCGGTGTTCCACGGCGACTTCACCCTCTCGAGCGGCAAGCAGGCGACGTATTACGTCGACATGCGCAAGCTCACCCTCGACCACCGGGCCGCCCCCGCGATCGGCCGCATCATGCTCGACCTGATCGCGGACCTCGACGTGGTCGCCGTGGGTGGCCTGACGCTCGGCGCCGACCCGATCGCGAACTCGGTGCTGCACGCATCGGTCGCCGCCGACCGACCGCTCGACGCGTTCGTCGTGCGCAAGGAGCCGAAGGACCACGGCCGCGGCCGCCAGATCGAGGGCGCCGACGTCAAGGGCAAGCGCGTCGTCGTGCTCGAAGACACCTCGACCACGGGACAGTCCGCGCTCAAGGCCGTCGAGGCGCTGCGCAAGGAGGGCGCCGAGATCGTCGCCGTCGCGGTGATCGTCGACCGCAAGACCGGCGCGCAGGCCGCGATCGAGGCCGAGGGCCTCGAATGGCGCGCCGCCTTCGACCTCGACGACCTCGGACTCGACCCCCAGTGACCCGGTACGCACTCGCCGTCGACGTCGGCGGCACCAAGATGGAGGCCGCGCTCGTGAGCGCGCACGGCGCGCTGGTCGAAGGCAGTCGTTCGCGACAGACGACCGGGCGAGAGGCGACGCTTGATTCGCTCGACGCCGCCGTCGCGGCGATCGTCACACACGCGCTGGCCGCGTTGCCGGCGGATGCCGAGCTGGTCGGGGCAGGAGCGGGCAGCGCCGGGCCGATCGACCGTGGCACCGGATCGATCCTGCCGGTGAACATGCCGCTCGCCCGCGGCTTCGGGCTTGCGGAGTCGGTGCGCACTGCGGCGTCTGCTGCGCTCGGCCGCGAGGTGCCCACCGTCCTCGGCCACGACGGCGGCGCGCTCGCGCTTGCCGAGTCGTGGCTGGGCGCCACGCAGGATGCTGGCGCGTCCCTGTCGATCGTGGTCTCGACCGGCGTCGGGGGCGGGTTCGTCGTGAACGGCGCCTACATCCCCGGCGCTACCGGCAACGCCGGACACCTCGGACAGGTGCGCCGCGAGGGCGGGCTCACGCTTGAAGAAATCGCCTCGGGACCGGCGAGCGCCGCGTGGGCGCAGCAGCAGGGCTGGGCGGGATCGACGGGCGAAGACCTGGCGCGGGATGCTGCGGCGGGCGACGCCACCGCGCGTGCGGCCATCGAACGCTCGGCGAAGGCCGTCGGCGAGGCCTTGGCGGATGCCGCGACCCTCGTCGACCTCGACATGGTGGCGATCGGCGGAGGCTTCTCGCGAGTCTCTGCCGACTACATCGACCTCGTGCAGCAGGCCCTCACCGCGAGCGCCGCGCACGAGTACTCGCGCCGCACCCGCGTCGTCCGCTCGGGCCTCGGCGACGAGGGGCCGCTCATCGGCGCCGCCGCACTTGTTCTGCGCTGACGCGTCTGTCGTCTGCAGCAGATCGGGAGCGGCGCGTCAGCGTGACGCGACGATCAGGTGGCGCTGCGGGCCTTCAAGCCGCGCGACCGCGACCTTGAGTTCGACCATGTCCGCTGCGACTCCGTCGATGCGTGCTCCGAGTGATCTCTCGACTCCATCGATGCGTGCTCCGAGTCTCTCTTCGAGTCCGTCGATGCGTGCTCCGAGTTTGTCGTCGCCTCCGTCGATGCGTGCTCCGAGTGACCTCTCGACTCCATCGATGCGCGCTCCGAGCCTCTCTTCGAATCCGTCGATGCGCGCTCCGAGTTTGTCGTCGCCTCCGTCGATGCGTGCTCCGAGTTTGTCGTCGACTCCGTCGATGCGTGCTCCGAGTGACCTCTCGACTCCGTCGATGCGTCGGATGCACCACGCGAAGCCCGCGCACATGATGCTGCCCAGCGTCAGCAGGAGGCCGACGGCGCTGAGGACGATCGTGAGAGTTTCTGCGGACACGAACATGCTCCCATTCTGACGGTGACGGGCGGCCCTCGCAGAATGCTACGTGCGCCGTTGTCGCACGTGATCCCGCGGGGTGCCAGGGAACCGGCCACGGTGGATGAGTCGCGTGGAGCGAACATCCGTGCAGGAAGGACGACCCCCTTCCGTTCGCCTCCCTAACAAAACCGGCCTACGCTCGTAGCAGGCGACGGAAGGAACACTCATGCGCGTACTCGGATTGCTCTCGGGCACCTCTCACGACGGAATCGATGTCGCGGTCGTCGACTTCGTGGAGAACGAGGGGACTCTTCGCGGCACCGTCCTCCACGAGGACAGCGTGCCGTACGATCCCGAGTTGCGCGCGCGTCTCGTGGCGGCGCTGCCGCCCGCACCCGCCACGTTCGCCGAGGTGTGCGAGCTCGACACCCTGATCGGCCAGGCGTTCGCCGAGGTCGCGGCCACGGCGGCGGCCGCGGTCGGGGGAGTGCACGCCGTCTGCACGCACGGCCAGACGGTCTTCCATTGGGTCGACGCCGGTCACGCGCTCGGCACTCTGCAGATCGGCCAGCCCGCCTGGATCGCCGAGAAGGTGGGGGCGCCGGTGGTCTCCGACGTGCGCATCCGTGACGTCACCGCCGGCGGGCACGGGGCTCCGCTCGTGTCGTTCCTCGACGAGCTGCTGCTGCGCGACCGCGCAGGCGTCTCGGCGGCCGTCAACCTCGGCGGTATCGCGAACATGACCGTGGTCGGCCCCGACGGTCTGTCGGCGTACGACATCGGCCCCGCGAACGCGCTGGTCGATGCGATCGTCGTGGCGGAGGGCCTGGACGAGCGCGGCTACGACGCGGATGCCGCGATCGCCCGTGCCGGCATCGTCGACGACGCTCTGCTCGACGCTCTGCTCGCTGACCCGTACTACGCGCTCCCCGCGCCCAAGAGCACCGGCAAGGAGCACTTCCACCTCGAGTACGTGCGCGAGCATGTCGCTCGGCAGCGCGACCGCGGGCGGGAGATCGCGATCCCCGACCTCGTGCGCACCCTCACCGAACTGACCGTGCGGACGGTCGCCGCGGATGTCGTCGCCGCCGGCATCCGCTTCCTCGCGGTGTCCGGAGGCGGCTGTCACAACCCGCTGATCCTGCAGGGCCTGCGCGATGCCCTCCCCGGTGTCGAGGTCGTGCTGGCCGACGAGCTGGGCGCGCCGGTGGACAGCAAGGAGGCCATCCTGTTCGCGCTGATCGGCTGGTGCACCATGCACGGTGTGGCGGCCGTCGCCCCGGGCGGGACCGGGGCGCACGAGCCGCGCATCCTCGGGACGATCACCCCGGGGGCGGGTCCGCTGCGGATGCCGGAGCCGGTCGCGCGCGTGCGCAGCCTCACGCTGCGCTGAGAACGGTCAGGCGCTGAGAGCGGTCAGGCGCTGAGAGCGGTCAGGCATGCCATCAGGTGCTGAGAGCCGTCAGCGCCTGCGGTCGTCGTCGTCCCAGGGGCCTTCCCACCAGCCGGCGCGGCCGTCGCCCTCTGCGCCGCCGCCGCGGCGTCGGGAACGGACCAGCTGCACGACGAACACCGTCAGCGTGCTGAGCAGGATCAGGAACAGGACGAGGAACAGCACGTCGGACTGATTCATGGGCGTCTCCCCTCCGCGGCATCCGCCACGATCTTGGCAATCCGCGCCGCGCGCGTCTCCGCGCGCTTCGCCATCGCGATGTGCGTGAGTCCGAACTTCTTCACCGAAGGCGGGAACGCGTCCCAGTTCGCCCGCGCGGCCGGCTCGGCATTCAGCGCGCGTGTGAGCTCGTCGGGCTCGACGCCCGCCTCGGGGCCGTCGAGCAGGACCCACGATCCGTCGGCCTTCGCGGCCTCGAGCACGCGCAGGCCCGCAGGCGCGAGCAGTCCCGCGGCCTCGAGTTCGATCAGGCGCGCCTTGTTGGTCGCCGCCCATCCGCTGCCTCGACGGCGGGGGGAGAACCATTGCCCCACCGTCTCGTCGTCGAAGGTGCGCACCGGGCCGTCGATCCAGCCGAAGCAGAGGGCCTGACGCACGGCGTCCTCGTAGCCGATGCCGTCGGCGCCCTTGCCGCGGATGCTCAGCAGCCAGACCCCCGAGGCGCGCTCATGATGCTGCGCGAGCCAGTCGCGCCAGACCTCCGCATCCGCCGCGACGACGCGCTCCCCCTCGTCGAGCGCGCCCACGTCAGTCCTCGTCGAGCGTCGGGATCGACTCGGTGACGGTGGGCAGCAGATCGGCGACCGAGTCGACGATCTCGTCGGGCCGGAACGGGTACTTCTCGACCTCGGCCTGGTCGCTGATCCCGGTCATCACGAGCACGGTGTGCAGACCCGCCTCGATGCCGGCGATGATGTCGGTGTCCATGCGGTCGCCGATCATGCCGGTCTTCTTCGAGTGCGCACCGATCTTGTTCAGAGCCGACCGGAACATCATCGGGTTGGGCTTGCCGACGACGTAGGGCTCCTTGCCCGTGGCCTTCGTGATGAGGGCGGCGATCGCGCCGGTCGCCGGCATCACGCCATCGGCCGAGGGGCCGGTCGCGTCGGGGTTCGTGACGATGAACCGCGCGCCGCGGATGATCAGCCGGATCGCCTTGGTGATCGCCTCGAACGAGTAGTTGCGGGTCTCGCCGACGACCACGAAGTCGGGGTCGGTCTCGGTCATGATGAAGCCGGCCTCATGCAGAGCGGTGAGGATGCCGGCCTCGCCGATCACGAAGGCCGAGCCGCCGGGAACCTGCTGCTTGAGGAAGTCGGCCGTCGCAAGCGCCGAGGTCCAGATGCGCTCCTCCGGAACGGTCAGGCCGCTGGCCCGCAGCCGCGCCGAGAGATCGCGCGCGGTGAAGATCGAGTTGTTCGTCAGGACCAGATAGGGGATCTCGTTCTGCTCCCATCCCGCCAGCAGCTCGGATGCGCCCGGGATCGCGTCGTTCTCGTGCACGAGAACGCCGTCCATGTCGGTCAGCCAGCATTCGATGTCGTCGCGGTGTCCCATGTGCACAGCCTATTCGCCCGGGGTGGCGTGCAGGTGTCGGGTCTGCGTCGCGCTGTCAGGTCGTGCTGTCAGGTGCGTGCCCGCGGGGGCATCCCTGCCCCGCGCAGTTCAGGCGCTGAGCCAGACGACATCCGCCGCGCCTTCGGGGAGCGTCGCGGGAGAGCCGTCGAGCTCGACACCGGATGCGGTGGTGGTGATCGTCGCCGCGACCACGACGCCGGCGGCCTCGAGCGAGCGCAGCAGCTCGGGATCGCGGTCGTCGACGCGCAGGACCCGCCCGGTGTGACCGGCGGGAGCGTCGGCGAGCAGCACGAACGGCTCGCGGTCGACGCGTCCGTCGGCGTCGGGGATGGCATCGCCGTGCGGATCGAACCGGGGTCGCCCCAGGCGCGCGTCGATGCCCTCGAGCAGCCGATCGCTGATGGTGTGCTCGAGCACCTCGGCCTCGTCGTGCACCTCGTGCCAGCCGTAGCCGAACTCCTGCACCAGCCAGGTCTCGATCAGGCGGTGTCGGCGCACCATCGCGAGCGCGCGTTGGGTGCCCGCATCGGTCAGGCGCACCGCTCCGTACGGGACGTGCGAGACGAACCCGGCCGCGGCGAGCTTCTTCACCATCTCGGTCACCGACGAGGGGGCGATGCCGAGCTTCGCCGCGAGGACCGACGGGGTGATCGGCGCATCCTGCCATTCGGTGTGCGCGTAGACGGTCTTGAGATAGTCGTCTGCTGCCGGAGATGCCACGCTCCCAGCCTAGATCAGGAGGGTGCCGGCATTCTGTCCTCGGTGTGGCTCAGAGCTCGGCCGGGCTCAGGGCTCCGGGGGCCAGGGCTCGGTGGGGCTCAGGAGTTCGCTGCGGTCAGGACTCGGCGGCGCTCAGGGGTTGGCGACGTCGACGAGGATGCCGAAGGCCACCTGGCCCGCGAAGAACATGATGAGGAATCCCAGCAGCGCGGCGAAGAGCGAGAGGCGGCCGTCGAATCCCTCGATGCCGGCGATGCCGATCTTTCGGGCACGGAAGGCGAGCACGAGCGTCGCGAGACCGAGGGCGAGCTGCACCCACGGGCCGCCGATGGGCAGCACCGTCGGGAAGGCGACCAGCAGTCCGCCGGCCACGCCGGTCGCGATGGCGATCCAGGTGAGGATGCGGACGGTGCGACGGGCGTTCTCGACGGGCATGCCCTCGAGCCTACTGGCCGGGTGAAGCCGCGCCGCCCGCTGTGAATCGTCTCAATTGAGCCGATCTCCTTGACGGCGCCGGGGGTGGCGGGTAACTTCGACCGGGCACGGGAAAACGCTATCCGAGCGGGCGTCCTGCCCAGAGAAGGATTTCGACGATGAACATCCGACATCATTCATTCCGCGCTGCCGTCGCGGTCGCCGCCGCAGGCTGCCTGCTGGTGGGAGGCGTGCACAGCGCCGCCGCCGCCCCTGCCACGGGCCCGGACGCCGGACGCCATGGCCCGGCATCCGCGACTCCGCAGCTGGAGAACCTCGACCGCGGCCTCGTCGCCGTCTCCACCGCCGACGGCGTCTTCCTGAGTTGGCGGCTGCTGTCCTCCGAGGCGACCGGCGCCACGGACACCGGGCTCGCCGGACCCGACTTCGCCGTCTACCGCGACGGCACGAAGATCGCCACCGTGACCGACAGCACGAACCTCGCGGATGCCGAGGGAACGGCCACGGCGGAGTACTCCGTCGTCCCGATCGTGAACGGCGTCGAGCTCGCGGCATCCGCCTCCGCCCCGGTCACCGCCTGGGCCGATGGGCATCACGACCTGCCGCTGCAGAAGCCCGCCGACGGCGTCACGCCCGCGGGCGAGGCCTACACCTACTCCGCGAACGACGTGTCGGTCGGCGATGTCGACGGCGACGGGCAGTACGAGTACGTCGTGAAGTGGGAGCCGTCGAATGCGAAGGACGTCTCGCAGCGCGGCTACACCGGCTCCGTCTACCTCGACACCTACGAGCTCGACGGCACGCTGCTCAACCGCCTCGACCTGGGCGTGAACATCAGGGCGGGAGCCCACTACACGCAGTTCCTCGTCTACGACTTCGACGGGGACGGCCGCTCGGAGACGATGCTGAAGACGGCGCCGGGCACCAGGTCGGTGCAGTACGGCGCCGACGGGGCCGTCGTCGGGGAGTCCTTCATCACCCTGCCGAAGTCCGACCGCAAGGCCGGGGTCACCCACGACGACGACTACCGGCTCAGCGCCGCCGACTACGAAGCACATCTCGTCGAGATGTTCCTCGGCTGGAGCTCACGCGACGAGGTCGTCTCGGGGCAGTGGCCGGCGACTCTCGAAGAGGCATGGGGCATGCCCGTCACACACGAGTACCCGCTGAGCAGGGAGAGCGCCGAGGAGCTCGCCGACACGTTCATCGACGTGTATGCGCCGAGCCGCAGCGCCCGCAACCTGCTGCGGGAGTTCGAGGGCTTCATCATCGACGGGCCCGAGTATCTCACGGTCTTCGACAGCGCCACCGGCAAGGAACTCCAGACCATCCCGTATCCGACCGAGCGCGGCGATGACGGCCTGCTGTGGGGCGACTACGCGATGTCCCGCATCGAGCCGGGCAACCGCGTCGACCGCTTCCTGTCGGGCGTCGGCTACCTCGACGGCCAGCATCCGTCCGCCGTCTTCGCACGCGGCTACTACACGCGCACGACCGTCACGGCCTTCGACTGGGACGGCAAGCGCCTCAAGGAGCGCTGGGATGTCGACAGCGGCCACGCGCCGATGACGAACCCGTTCAACGACTCGCCCCACGGGCGTGACGGCACCGACCCCGAGTTCGGGACGATCACGACTCAGGGCGACCACTCGCTGAGCTTCGCCGACGTGGATGCCGACGGCAAGCAGGAGCTCGTCTACGGATCGGCGACGATCGATCACGACGGCAGCCTGCTGTACAGCTCGTTCGACGTGCTGCCCGAGGGCAGCGCCGCGCCGGGCGAGAACGTGCGCCTCGGCCACGGTGACGCGATGCACGTGGCGGACATCGATCCGAGCCGCCCCGGACTCGAGATCTGGACGGCCCACGAGGGCGGCACCTTCGCCCCGTACGGATCGGTGATGCGTGATGCGGCCACGGGGGAATCGCTGTTCGGCGCCTACTCCGGTCGCGACACCGGTCGGGCGATGATCGGAGACGTCCGCCCGGACATCCCCGGCATCGAGGTGTGGTCGAGCATGCCCGGCGGCACCGAGGGCAGCGGACTGCTGAGCGCCACAGGAGAGCTGCTCGACACGGCGACGCCCGGCACGAACATGTCGATCCGCTGGGCGGGAGACCTGACCACCCAGATCGTGAACGGCAGCGGCGATCAGACACCCACGATCGACGACTGGACCCGTGGCACCGTGCTCACGGCCACCGGAACCCTCACGAACAACGGCACCAAGGGCAATCCCTCCCTGGTCGCCGACGTGCTGGGGGACTGGCGCGAGGAGCTGCTGGTGCGCACGACCGACTCGAGCGCGCTGCGGTTCTACACGACCACCGAGCCGACGGCGCACAAGCTCACCACGCTCATGCACGACGTGCAGTATCGCGCCGAGACGGCACGTCAGCAGACGACCTACAACCAGCCCGCGTACACCTCGTTCTACCTGGCGAGCGACGTCGACTGGGCGAACGTCCCGGTGCTCACCGCGCCGGTGACGCCCAAGGCTCCGAAGTTCACCGACAAGCCCGGGACGTCTCGTGACGAGGTGAAGGTGCCGACCAACGTCAAGGGCGTCACCTATTACGTGAACGGCGAGAAGGTCGAGGCGCGCAACGGCAAGGTGCGCGTCACGGGGGAGGTGACCGTGGTCGCGGTCCCCGACCCCGGGCACCGCATCGCCGACGGCGCCGTCTCGCAGTGGACGGAGACGCTCCGCTCGCGCTGAGCGCGGACAGATCGCCGCCCCGAGCCGAATCTTCCCGTGCCGGCTCGGGGCGGTTCCGCGTGCGCGACGCCTGCTCAGGCGCCGGTCAGGACCAGCCAGAGCAGCGCGCCGTTGAGGGCGATGAGCAGCACCGACGCCAGGACACCGGCCGCGGTCGTCCATCGCCGGTTCACCCAGGCGCCCAGCGTGCGACGCTGGGCCGTGAGCGCCACCAGCGGGATCAGCGCGAACGGGATGCCGAACGACAGCACGACCTGGCTGAGCACGAGGGCCAGTGTCGGATCGACGCCGAGCCCGAGGATCACGAGCGCCGGGATCAGGGTGACCAGTCGGCGTGCGAGCAGAGGGATGCGCACGTGCAGCAGGCCGTGCATGATCTCGGCTCCCGCGTAGGCGCCGACCGAGGTCGACGCGAGCCCCGAGGCGAGCAGGCCGACGGCGAAGAAGGTGGCGACGACGGGCCCGAGCCCCGCGGCCAGCGCGGCGTGCGCTCCTTCGAGGGAGTCCGTGCCGTCGACCCCGGCGAGGTTGGCGGCGGCGAGCAGCAGGATGCCGAGATTCACCGTCCCGGCGATGATCATCGCGATCGAGACGTCCCAGCGGGTCGCGGTCAGCAGACGGCGGATGCGGGAGACCTCGGTGCGCGCCGCCTCGGTCGGTCCGTGCGCGGTGGCCGCGCCGAACCTGTCGCGGGTCAGCGAGGAGTGGGCGTAGATCGCGTGCGGCATGATCGTCGCGCCGAGGATGGACGCGGCGAGGAGCACCGATCCGGTGCCCTCGAAGCGGGGAACGAGTCCGCCGACGACGCTGCCCGCATCCGGTGGAGCGACGAAGAGGCCGGCGACGAAGCCGACCGCGATGATCGCCATCAGCCCGATGATCACGAACTCGAACGGCCGCGCGCCGCCCCGGTTCTGCACCGCGAGCAGGATCATCGACACCGCGCCGGTGATGACGCCGCCGAGAAGCAGCGGGATGTCGAACAGCAGGTACAGCGCGACCGCCCCGCCGATGACCTCGGCGAGGTCGGTGGCCATTGCGACGAGCTCGGCCTGCAGCCAGTACGCCCGGCGGGCCCACGGTCTCGTCAGCCGCGTGCCCAGCACCTCGGGGAGGCTCTGGCCCGTGACGACGCCGAGCTTGGCGGAGAGGTACTGGATCAGCCAGGCCATGATGTTGCCCGCCACGACGATCCACACGAGCAGGTAGCCGTACTGGGCACCGGCCGTCATGTTGCTCGCGACGTTGCCCGGGTCGAGGTAGGCGACTCCGGCGACCAGAGCGGGTCCGAGCAGCCACAGACTGCGGGGCGGTGTCGCGGCATTTTTAGGCATGCCGAAATCGTAGCGGATATTTCGGTGCACCTAAATATGCGAGCCGTCGTGCGGCGGATAGCCTGACGGGATGGATGAGCAGACGCCCGCAGGCCCGGCGGAGACGGGCGACACCTCGGGGACAGGCGACACGTCGGAGACAAGCAGATCCTCAGACGCAGGCGGATCGTCGGCGCAGCCCGGGTACGGGGTGGGCCCCTGGCCCGGCGGACCCGTGGAGTGGCCGCAGGGGGAGCAGTACGACCCCGAGTTGCTCGCCGCCGGTGACACCCGCAACGTGATCGATCGCTATCGGTACTGGCGGATGCCGGCGATCGTCGCCGACCTCGACACGAAGCGGCATCCGTTCCACGTGGCCATCGAGAACTGGCAGCACGACATGAACATCGGCTCGATCGTGCGCAGCGCCAACGCATTCCTCGCCGACACCGTGCACATCATCGGTCGTCGCCGCTGGAACAAGCGCGGCGCCATGGTGACCGACCGCTACCAGCACGTCGTCCACCATGAGGATGTGCAGACCTTCGCGGCGTGGGCGGCGGCCGAGGGCATCCCGATCATCGCCGTCGACAACGTCGAGGGGGCGGTGCCCGTCGATCGTGCCGAGCTGCCGCAGAGCTGCGTCCTGCTGTTCGGGCAGGAGGGGCCGGGTCTCTCGGACGAGGCGCTCGCCGCGGCATCCGGGCACATCGAGATCACCCAGTACGGCTCGACCCGGTCGATCAACGCGAGCGCGGCCGCAGCCGTGATCATGTACGAGTGGTGCCGGAGGCACGCGGGCTGAACCTCGGGTTCCTGCGCAGCCGTCAGTCCCGGTCCAGGGCTGCGCGGCCCACCTGTCCGGGATTCCGAGATACGTGGAGAACGTCGAGTCCTGCGCGTGTGTGCAGGATCAGACTCCGGCGGTGAGCCAGCGTCCTGAGCGCACCCGCCAGCCGAGAGTGCCGAGGCGAGCGAGCAGGTACACGCCGAAGAACGCGACGGCGAGCCAGATGAGTCCGGGGGCACCGTCGACGCCGGTCGCGGCGATGATCCAGAGCGCGGGGAGGAACGGCAGGAGGTTGAGCACGCCGGCGAGTGCGAGGTATCGGGCGTCGTTCGCGCCCATCAGCACGCCGTCGAGCACGAACACGACACCGGCGATCGGCTGGGCGACCGCGAGGATCAGCAGCGCCGGCTGCACGAGCGCCGCGATGTCGGGATCGCCGGTGAACACGATGCCCAGCACGCCGGACAGGGCGGCGATCAGCGCCCCCACGATCACCCCGAACCACACGCCCCACGCGACCGTCCGTGCCAGCACGCGCTGCACCTGCCGCTGGTCGCCGGCGCCGAGCTCCTTGCCGATCAGGGCCTGCGCGGCGATCGCCAGCGCATCGAGGGCGAAGGCCGCTGCCGAGAAGATCGTGAACACGATCTGCCAGCCGGCGAGCTCGTCCGTGCCGATGCCCGTGGCCACGGCGACGGTCACGAGCAGCGCTGCCCGCAGGCTCACCGTGCGCAGGAACAGCCAGCCCCCGGACCGCGCGGTGCGGCCCATGCCCTCGCGCTTCACCGTCAGCGAGGCATCATGGGTCACGGCGAGCCGTCGGATGACCAGCACGTAGGCGCCGACCATCCCCCACTGCGCGACCACGGTGCCCGCCGCGGAGCCGGCGATGCCCCAGCCGAGCCCGTAGATGAAGACGACGTTGAGCAGGGCGTTCGCCCCGAACCCCAGCCCGGCGATCCACAGCGGCGTGACCGTGTCCTGCATCCCGCGCAGTAGTCCGGTCGCCGCGAAGACGATCAGCATGGCGGGGAGACCCCACATCGATACGACGAGGTAGTCGTTGGCCTGGCTGGCGACGGCATCGCTCGCTCCGAACAGCGACACCAGCCACGGCGAGGCCACGGCGCCGGCCGCCGCGAGCACGGCGCCGAGTGCCAGCGCCAGCCACATGCCGTTGATCCCGACCGACACGGCCTCGCCGGGGCGGCCGGCCCCGAACAGGCGAGCGACCGCGGGCGTCGTGGAGTAGGCGAGGAAGACCATGAGCCCGACCACCGTCTGCAACACGGCGCCGGCGATGCCGAGTCCGGCCAGCGGCGTCGTGCCGAGGTGCCCGATGAGCGCGGCGTCGACGATGAGGAAGGCGGGTTCCGCGATCAGCGCGCCGAGCGCGGGGACGGCGAGGCGCAGGATCTCACGGTTGAGGGTGCGCTCGGTCATCCTCAGAGCCTATGGGCTGGCACCGACGCCCCTGCGCTGACACCGACGTGTATGGACTCCATCGACGTGTATGGACTCCACCGACGTGTATGGCCTGCCACCGACGACACGAGCCGTGTCGTCGCCTCCGGCCGTACCCTGGAATCACCCACCGGATGCCAGGGAGGTGCATCGTGTCGGACCCCCGCGAGGCCGCAGCCCGATACCGCGCGCGGCAGCAGAGCGACGGCGCGGAGGATGACGCGGAGTCCGCCGAGGCTCCGGGCATCGCGGCCGCCACCGATCGCGCGGCGTTCATCGAGACGGCCATCCAGGTCGCGATCCGGCGGGGCGACTTCGACGATCTGCCCGGCGCGGGCAAGCCCCTCGACGGGCTCGGCACCCACCACGACCCCGACTGGTGGATCCGCCGCAAGATCGGGACCGAGAACCTCACCGGGCTCGGACCGCCCGCGATCCTGCTCCGCACCGAGGATCGCGAGCTCGACGCCCAGCTCGACCTCCTGGGGCGCGAGAGCGACGTCCGTGATGTCCTCGTCGACTTCAACAGGCGCGTCGTCGACGCGCGACGGCAGCTGCAGGGCGGCCCGCCGGTCGTGACGAGCACTCGCGACGTCGACGCCGAGGTCACCGCCTGGGCCGAACGGCGCGCCGCCAGGCTCGCCGCCCGTGCCGCGGAGCCGCCGGAGCAGCCGCGGCGTCGGAGATTCGGTCTCGGACGCCGGGGCTGATCCTCGCGCCCGCCGACCCGGATGTCGGACCGGCGCATAGGCTGGGTCGCATGACAGATGTGCTCCCTTCCGGCCTCGAGATCGCCGAGTTCAGCTCCGACATCCGCCCGCAGGACGACCTGTACCGCCACGTCAACGGCGCGTGGCTCGCGCGCACCGAGATCCCCGGCGACAAGGCGCGATGGGGGTCCTTCCACCTCCTCGCCGAGCAGGCGGAGAAAGACGTCCGCGCGATCATCGAGGAGTCGCAGGATGCCGAGGTCGGCACCCTCGCGCGCAAGATCGGCGATCTGTTCGCGAGCTTCATGGACACCGAGCGCATCGCGGCGGCGGGGGTGTCGCCCCTGGCGGAGACCCTCGCCGAGATCGACGCCATCGACGGCATCCCCGCGTTCCTGCGCACCGTGGGCGCGTACGACCGCGATGGCCGTGCCCACCTGATCGGCTTCTACGTCGACGGCGACCCCGGCAACCCGGAGCGCTATCTGCCGGTGGCCGTGCAGTCGGGTCTCTCGCTGCCCGACGAGAGCTACTTCCGGCTCGACACCTTCGCCGAGACGCGTGCGGCCTACCGCGCGCACCTCGAGCGACTGCTCGGTCTCGCCGGGATCGCCGAGCCGACCGGGTCCGCCGATCGTGCGATCGCGCTCGAGACCGAGCTCGCGGGGCACCACTGGGACAACGTGCGCAGCCGCGACGCGGTCGCCACCTACAACCTCCTGTCCTGGGCGCAGATCCAGGAGCTCGCGGGCGTCGACCTCGAGCCGTGGCGCGACGCGGTGGCCCCCGGGCGCCCCGACGCGTTCGCCGAGGTCGTCGTCTCGCAGCCGAGCTTCTTCGAGGGACTGGGATCGCTCCTGGTCGCCGAGCGGCTCGACGACTGGAAGGCATGGCTGCGCGCCCAGGTCGTGCACGCCGCGGCTCCCTACCTGACCGACGACATGGTGCAGGAGAACTTCTCGTTCTACGGCACCGAGCTCACCGGAGTGCCGACGATCCGCGAGCGCTGGAAGCGCGGTGTCTCGGTCACCGAGAGCGCGCTGAGCGAGGCCATCGGAAAGGTGTACGTCGAGCGGCACTACCCGCCGACGGCCAAGGCTGAGATGGACGAGCTCGTCGCGAACCTCATCGAGGCCTATCGCCAGAGCATCACCGACCTCGAGTGGATGACGGCGGAGACCCGCGAGCGCGCGCTGGCGAAGCTGGATTCGTTCACCCCGAAGATCGGTCACCCCACCGTGTGGCGGGACTACTCCACCCTCGAGGTCGACCGCGACGACCTGTTCGGCAACGTGCGGCGCGCGGCGATCTTCGAGCACGACCGCAACGTCGCGAAGGTCGGGCAGCCGATCGACCGCGAGGAGTGGCACATGCCGCCGCAGATGGTCAACGCGTACTACAACCCGTCGATGAACGAGATCGTCTTCCCCGCGGCCATCCTGCAGTACCCGTTCTTCGACGCCTCCCGCGACGCGGCGGCGAACTACGGCGGGATCGGCGCCGTGATCGGCCACGAGATCGGACACGGATTCGACGACCAGGGCAGCCGGTACGACGGCGCGGGCAAGCTCGAGGACTGGTGGACGGATGCCGACCGGTCGGCGTTCGAGGAGCGCACCAAGGCCCTCATCGCGCAGTACGACGAGCTGGTCCCCGAAGGTCTCGACGCCGAGCACCATGTGAACGGCGCCCTGACGATCGGCGAGAACATCGGCGATCTCGGTGGTCTCGGCATCGCGCTCAAGGCGTACGAGATCTCGCTCGACGGTGCCGAGGCGCCGGTCGTCGACGGGTACACGGGCGTGCAGCGCCTGCTCCTGTCGTGGGCGCAGGTCTGGCAGCAGAAGAGCCGCGACGCCGAGACGCTGCGACTGCTCACCATCGACCCGCACTCGCCGAACGAGTTCCGCTGCAACCAGATCGTCCGCAACATCGACGCCTTCTACGAGGCGTTCGACGTCTCCCAGAACGACGCGCTCTGGCTGCCGCAGGACTCCAGGGTCACGATCTGGTGAGACGCGGGATGCCCTGCAGACTCCCATGTGACGATCTGATGACCGAACGTCGCAGTCTGTAGGGCATCCTCACCGACCGGGGTTACGATATCCGTGCTGTGGGGGACGGACCCCGCAGCATCCCGCCTGTCCAACCCCCCTAGAAGGATCACGCGTGGGTGCTCACGAGCCTGTCGAAGGGCCGCCTCTGGCCTCGCTGCGCCGCTCTCAGCGGACCAGCCGTCGCCTGCCGCGCCGTGCCGCCTCCGGGCGGAGGTCGTTCACCTCGACGCTGCGGGCGCTCGAACAGCTCGCGGATGCGGGTGCCCAGGTCTCGGTGCACGTCGTCGATCTCGACACCCACGTGCACGTGCTCGCCGGCGACGATCACGTCACCATGCCCGTCGCGGGTCTGGGTGTCGTCCCTCTTCTGATCGAGGTCGCGGCCGCTTTCGAGGACGGCTCTCTCGACCCGCTCGAGATCGTCGAACGGAGCACCATCGACGCGGTGTCGACGTCGGGTGTGTGGCGGCATCTGCACGCGCCCGCCCTGCCGCTCGAGGATCTCGCGGTGCTCGCGGCCACCGCCGGAGATCCGATCGCCGTGAACGCGTTGCTGCAGCGCGTCGGCCACGAGCGGGTGCGCGATCGCATCGAGGCGCTCGGCCTGCGTCGTACCGCCCTGCTCGACCGCTTCCGCGACGAGCGCGGACCCGATGACGCCCCGCAGGTCGCGGTCGGCTCTGCACGCGAACTCGCCGGTCTCTTCTCGGCCCTGGTGAACTCCCAGGTGGTGGACGCCCCCGTCAGCGCCCAGGTGTCGGAGTGGCTCAGTCTGAATCAGGACCTCAGCCTCGTCGCCGCCTCGACGGGCCTCGACCCCTTCTCGCACGAGCACGACGCGCACGGACTGCTCTTCATCAACAAGACCGGCCGTGACCGCGGAGTGCGGGCGGAGGCCGGAGTCCTCGCCGGCCCGCGTGCCGGCGTCGCCTATTCGCTCATCGTCTGCTTCGACGACCTGTCCATCGCCCATCGACTGCGCGCCCACGACGCCTTCAGGGTTCTCGGCGTCGAGCTCATGGAGTACACGCACTGACAGCCCGCGCGGTGGCAGGCTCCCGGCCCCCGGACAGCCCGCGCCGGGGTCGCTAGCCTGGAGGCATGCCCCGCCCCGACTGGACTCCGCACCGCCGTGATGACCGAGAGCTGCTCGGGTGGATCCACCCTGACGGCGACGACTGGGTGGCCGTCGACGTGCTCGGGCGTCCGGCATCCGCTCCCACGGAGTGGCTCGATGCCGAGGCCGCTCTCGAGGCGAGGGGTCTCGCCTGGCTCGCGGATCCGTGGATGCTCGAGGGCGAAGCTGATCGGCCGCTTCGCGTGCGCATCTTCGAGGTCACTCCCGATGACGACGACGTTCCCGGGCGCATCGTGGTGAAGATCGATGACTTCGGCGACGTCACTCGTCCGCCTGTGCAGCAGTACGTGCTCGAGTGGCCGATCCCTGCACGGTTGCGACCGCCGACGGACACAGATCCCGATCCGCGAGTGATCTGACAGCGACTGACCTGCGGTCAGCCCGAGCCCCGGTCAGCCCGGCAGCGACGGATGCTGTTCGACAGCGCGCTGGCGGGGGATGAAGAGCGACAGCACGAGCGCGAGGATTCCCGCCGCGATGGCCAGCCAGAAGCACAGGTCGAAGGCCGCTCGCGTCGGAACCGACACCCCGCCGATGTCGGTGCTCATGGCGGCGAGAACTCCGCCCATGACCGCCGACGCGCTGGAGGTGCCCACGGAGCGGAAGAGCGCGTTCAGGCCGTTCGATGCGCCCGTCTCCCTCGCGGGGACGGAACGCATGATGATCATCGGCATGGCGGCGAACGTGAAGCCGATCCCGACGCCGATCAGCACGTTGCCGACCAGGATGTGCCAGACCTCGCTCGACCACAGCAGCACGAACAGGTAGGCGAGCACGATGGCACCGGCGCCGACCGTGAAGAGGGGGCGCGGGCCGACGGCCCGTTCGAGCCAGCCCGACAGCGGAGAGATCACCATCATCACCAGACCGGCGGGCATGACGATGAGCGCGGCCGAGACCATGTCGAGCCCGAAGCCCGAGCCCGAGGCGACGGGTCCCTCGAGCAGCTGCGGGAACGTCACGTTCGAGGCGAACAGGGCGAATCCCATGCCGATCGCGGCGATGTTGGTGAACAGCACGGCCGGCCGGGCGGCGACGCGCAGGTCGAGCAGCGGGTCGGTCGTGCGCAGCTGGTACCAGCCCCAGACCAGCAGCACGCCGACCCCGCCGATGATGCAGGCGAGGGTCAGGGGTGCGGTCCAGCCCCACTCGGCGCCTCGCGAGACGAACAGCAGGATGCCGGTGAGGCCGATCGCGAGACCGATCGCGCCGAGCACATCGAGGCGGCCGGGGAAGCGCAGCACGTCTTCCGGCACGACGAGGAGCACGAGGGTGAGCCCGACGACCCCGAGAGCGGCGGCCAGCCAGAACAGCCAGTGCCAGTCGGCGTTCTCGGCGAGCAGGGCGGCCACCGGCAACCCGATCGCACCGCCCACGCCCATGGTCGCGCTCATGAGCGCGACCGCCGAGCCGAGGCGCTCAGGGGGGAGGATGTCGCGCATGATCGCGATGCCGAGCGGCACCACTCCGGTGACGGCGCCCTGCAGCGCCCGGCCGATGATGACGCCGACGATCGACCCCGAGAGCGCGGCTACCAGCGAGCCGACGATCAGCAGAGCGAGCAGCACGATCACCACGCGGCGCTTGCCGTACATGTCGCCGAGGCGACCCGAGATGGGTGTGGCGACCGCGGCGACCAGCAGGGTGATCGTGACGACCCAGGTGGTGTCCTCGCGGGAGGCGTTCAGCAGCCTCGGCAGCTCGGCCTGCAGTGGCACGACGAGCGTGAACATGAACGACGCACAGAGCCCTGCGAACGCCAGCACGGCGATGACGGCCCATCTCGGAGCCTTTCGGGAGAGTCGTCTGCGCGCGCGATCTTCGTTCTCTCCCATCCCTTCAGGCTATCGGCGTCCGAGACACCCGAGGCGCGGGGAGGGCGGATCGTGCTCAGCGGATCGCGCTCAGCGGATCGTGCTCAGCTCACACCCTTCATCAGGCGCAGCACGGGCTTGACCGAGAGCAGCAGACCGAGGCCGACGACGATCGCGATGCCGCCGAGGATCGAGAAGTACGGCACCTCGTTCTTCGGGTCGTAGAACTGCACGAGCCAGCCGGAGATCGCCGTGCCGAGCGCGATCGAGAGGAAGAACAGCGCGACCATCTGCGTGTGGAACGCCTTCGGCGCGAGCTTGGTGGTCACAGAGAGACCCACCGGCGAGATCAGCAGCTCGGCGATCGTGAAGACGAGCAGGATCCCGACGATCGCGAGCAGCGGTGTCGAGTTCGGCCCGCCACCCGCGAAGGGGAGGAACAGCAGGAAGGCGGCGCCCATGATCATCGCCCCCAGGGCGAACTTCACCGGCGTCGACGGCTGGCGGGTGCCGAGACGCGTCCAGATCGCGGCGAACACCCCGGAGAGGATGATGATGAACACCGGATTGATCGACTGGACCCATGAGACCGGCATCACGAACCCGAGGATGTTGCGATCGAGTCGCTCGTCCGAATAGACCGTGAGCACGGTGAACTGCTGCTGGTACAGCGACCAGAACGCGACGCTGGTGACGAACAGCGGCAGGAAGCCCCACACTCGCGAGCGCTCGGTGCCGTCGATGCGGCGGCTGCTGAGGATCACCGCGAAATAGGCGACGGCCGCGACGACCGTGCCGATGATGACGATGGTCGACAGGTTGTCGGCCCTGATCACCCCGACCAGCACCAGCACGGCGATCGCGGCGATCGCGGCCAGCGCGATGATCGCGACGAGCGGGTACCGCGCGGAGGGCAGCGGATTCGGCACGCGCCGGGCCTCGTCTGGCAGAGCGCGGCGCCCGAACGAGTACTGCACGAGACCGAGGGTCATGCCGATCGCGGCGAGGCCGAAGCCGTAGTGGAATCCGAGCGAGGACTGCAGGATGCCGGTCAGGATCGGCCCCATGAACGCGCCCAGGTTGATGCCGAGGTAGAACAGCGAGAAACCGGCGTCGCGGCGCGTGTCGTCGGCGCTGTACAGGGTTCCGACGACCGAGGTCGCGTTCGCCTTGAGGCCGCCCGAGCCGAGGGCGACCAGGACGAGACCGACGCCCACCCCGAGGAACCCGGGGAGCAGGGCGAGGGCCACGTGCCCGGCCACGATGACGATCGCGCTGAGGAACAGCACCCGCTCCGATCCCAGCATCCGATCGGCGATCCACGCCCCGAGGATGGTGGAGAGATAGACGGATCCGCCGTACGCACCGACGATGCCGCCGGCGACGGCCTGGGAGAGCCCGAGCCCGCCCTCGCTGACCGAGAAGTACAGGTAGATCAGCAGGATCCCCTGCATGCCGTAGAAGCTGAAGCGCTCCCACATCTCGACGCCGAAGATGTGGACGAGAGCCCAGGGCTGCCCGAAGAACCGGGTGTCGGACTTCTCGGCGGTGGTGTCGCTGGTTGACATCCCTCCACGGTACGCCCGGCGCGCCCGCCGTTTCGCCCGTTCCGGGGCGGGCGATTCCGAAATCGGCGGTGGGGAGGGCAGACTGGGGGCGTGCGAACCATCCGTGATCTCGACACCGTTGAACTCATCATCGACGCGCAGGGGCTGCTCGACTCCATCCGTGGACCCGAGCGAGTCATCGACGCGGGGACGCTGCGCGCGCTGCAGCAGTCCGGCAACTACGTCGTCGGCCTGTTCGACGCCGAGGGCGGGGAGGAGCGGATGGTCGGTGCGTCGATCGCCTTCTTCGGTGCTCCGGCGCGACGGGCGATGCACTCCCACATCACCGCGCTGCGACCCGAGTACCGCGGACGCGGCTGGGGCCGGGAGCTCAAGGAGCACCAGCGTCAGTGGGCCTTCTCCCGCGACGTCGGCCGCATCACCTGGACGTTCGATCCGCTCGTCGCCCGCAACGCGCACTTCTTCCTCACGGTGCTCGGCGCCCGCGCGACCGGATACTCGGTCAACCGCTACGGCATCTTCGGCGGTGGCGACGCCGGCGACGAGAGCGACCGACTCGATGTCGAATGGGCCCTCGCCGACATCGCCAAGCCCCCGGCATCCGAATCCGTCGTGGAGACGCTGGAGATCCCGTCCGACATCGAGACGATCCGCGTCGAGGATCCGCAGGCCGCGCACGAGTGGCGCACCCGCCTGCGCGCGCAGATGGAGGGGCTCCTCGGCAGCGGCCTCACCCTCGCCGGATTCGACGTCGCGAAGGGCTACCTCTTCACGGCCTGAGGGTCGTGGCCCCGTGACGGCTCGTGTCGCGCGGATAGGATCGAAGTGCCCGTCGTCACGGGCTCGCCCCTGCGACCTCTGGAGCCACCGTGGCCGAACAGTCCCGCCTCGACAAGGTCATCGCCCTTGCTCGCCACCGCGGGTTCGTCTTCCAGACCGGTGAGATCTACGGCGGCTCCCGGTCGGCGTGGGATTACGGGCACCTCGGCACCGAGCTCAAGGAGAACATCCGCCGCCAGTGGTGGCAGACGTTCGTCCGTGGCCGCGGCGACATGGTGGGACTCGACTCGAGCGTCATCCTCCCTCGGCGGGTGTGGGAGGCCTCGGGCCACGTCGCGACCTTCAGCGACCAGCTCGTGGAGTGCCTGAACTGCCATCGGCGCTTCCGTGCCGATGCTGTCGTGGAGGAGGCCGAGAGGCGCGCGGCCCGCACCGTCGACGGCGCTCTCGCGGTCGCCCCGTGCCCGAACTGCGGAACCCGAGGGCGGTTCACCGAACCCGCATCGTTCTCGGGGCTCGTGAAGACCCATCTCGGCGTCGTGGACGACGAGTCCGGCCTGCACTACCTGCGTCCGGAGACCGCGCAGGGCATCTTCGTCAACTTCTCGAACGTGCTCACCACCAGCCGCAAGAAGCCGCCGTTCGGGATCGGGCAGGTCGGCAAGGCGTTCCGCAATGAGATCACCCCCGGCAACTTCATCTTCCGCACCCGAGAGTTCGAGCAGATGGAGGTCGAGTTCTTCACGGCGCCGACCGACGCGCAGACGTGGTTCGCGCACTGGGTCGAGGCCAGCTGGGACTGGTATCTCGATCTCGGCCTCGACCCTGCCAACCTCCGCCGGGTCGACGTGCCCGACGGCGACCGCGCGCACTACTCGACCGCCACGGTCGACGTCGAGTACCGCTTCGGATTCGCGGGCAGGGAGTGGGGCGAGCTCATGGGGGTGGCGAACCGCGGCGACTACGACCTCGCCCGTCACAGCGAGGCGTCGGGGCAGAGCCTGACGTACTTCGACCAGGCGACGGGCGACCGGTACACCCCGCACGTGATCGAGCCGTCGTTCGGGCTGACGCGCTCGATGCTGGCCTTTCTCGTCGACGCCTACCGCGAGGAGGAGGCGCCCAACGCCAAGGGCGGCACGGATGTGCGCACGGTGCTGCGGCTCGACCCGCGCCTCGCTCCCGTCAAGGTCGCGGTGCTGCCGCTGAGCCGGAACGAGCGGCTGTCGCCGCTGGCGCGCGAGGTGGCGGATGCGCTGCGGGGCTCCTGGGCCGTGGACTTCGACGATGCGGGGGCGATCGGCCGACGCTATCGACGCCAGGACGAAATCGGGACTCCGCTGTGCGTGACCGTCGACTTCGACTCGCTCGACGACCACGAGGTCACCGTGCGCGATCGCGACAGCATGGCGCAGGAACGCATCCCCATCGACCGCCTGCACGACCACCTCGCCGGGCTCCTGCGCGGCGCCTGACAGCAGTGCGCCTGACAGCAGTGCGCCTGACAGCAGTGCGCCTGACTGCAGTGCGCCTGACTGCAGCGCGCCCGGCTGCCCCGCGCCGGCTCGCTACTTCACCTTCGCCGCCGCCTTCATGGCCTTCTTGTGCTCGCGGACCTTCGTGAGCGACTCGGGCGAGACGATGTCGGCGACACTGCGGAACGATCCCTCGACGCCGTAGTCGCCCGCCGCCTCCCGCCATCCGTCGCCGGTGAAGCCGTACTGCTTGCCCAGCAGCGCGAGGAAGATCTTGGCCTTCTGCTCCCCGAAGCCCGGCAGGGCCTCGAGACGTCCGAGCACCTCGGCCCCCGAGGGATCGCCGTCCGTCCAGATCGCGGACGCGTCTCCGCCCCACCGGTCGACGAGCTCCTGGCAGAGCGACTGCACGCGGGCGGCCATCGAGCCGGGGAACCGGTGCACGGCGGGCGTGGTCTTGAAGGCGTCGAGGAACTCGTCCGGGTCCATCCGGGCGATCGTGGCGGCATCTGCGGCCCCGGTGCGCTGTTCGATCTTGAGCGGACCGGCGAACGCCGTCTCCATCGGCACCTGCTGATCGAGCAGCATCCCGACGAGCAGCGCGAGCGGGTTGTCGGACAGCAGAGCGTCGGCGTCGGAATCGCCGGTGATGTGCAGGGCCATGAATCCAGTGTGGCACCGGCTGCTCGCCGCCGCGATCAGGCGCCGCTGTGATCAGGCGGTGGCGGCGTCGTCCGCCGCCGGGGCGACCTGGTCGATCCCGTACAGGGTCGACAGTGCCGCAGCGAACTCATCCGCGCGGCCGGTGGCGGCCAGCTCGTGCGCCCGCGTCGTGGGGGTGTGCAGCAGGACGCCGGTCAGGTGTCGGAGCGCCTGCTCGACACGTCCGTCCTCGTCACCCCGGGCGCGGGCCCGGGAGATCTCGGCCTCGAGAAGACCGAACATGTGCGACCGCAGTGCCACCACCGAGGGGGTGACGCTCTGTCGGCTGCCGACGACATGGAAGGTCTCGGCGGCCTCGCGCACGACCGAGCGGGCCGCATCCGTCGCCTGCAGCTCTTCGAGCGGTGCGTGCAGGCTGATCGTCTCGAGGTCGAGGAGGGCGACCCCTTCGAGGGCGGCGACGGCGGGGTCGACGTTGCGGGGCATCCCGAGGTCGACGACGAGCTGGCTGTGCGACGCCACGGGGCATCCCTCGACCGCGATGCCGGCGGGGGCATGCAGGTGCTCGGGTGTCAGCACGGGTGCGGTCGCGGTGGTGCAGGTGATCAGCAGGCTCGAGCGCGATGCGACCCGCGCGTAGTCGGCCTCGGCGACGGGGCGGATGCCGTGCTTCGCCGCGAACTTCTCGGCTCGCCCCGACGGCGAGTACACCGAGATGTTGACGGCACCCCGCTCGCGCAGCGTCGCAAGCGTGACCGCGGCGTAGGCGCCGGTGCCCACCAGCAGCACTCGCTCGGTCGACCAGTCGACGACGCGGCTGTCGGCGAGCTCGAGTGCGAGGCGCACGAGCGAACGGCCGGCGCGGCCGAGCGCCGTGACGTTCTTGACCTTGCGCTGGGCCTGGCTCGCCCGCTGGAACAGGCGCTCCAGTTCGGGGGAGGTGGTGCCCTCCTTGCGAGCGGACTTGAGCGCACGGCGCACCTGGCCGGCGATCTCGCCCTCGCCGGAGACGACGGATTCGAGGCCGGAGGCGACCGAGAAGAGGTGCTCGGCCACGCGGCGACCGGCGTGCACCTCGTAGGCGCCTTCGAGTTCCTCGGCGCGGATGCCGGTCGACGATTCGACGGCCTCCAGCACGGCTTCGACACCGATCGCACCCGCTGCGGTGACCGGTTCGTCCATCTCGACGTAGGCCTCGAAGCGGTTGCAGGTAGCCAGAACGACCGCACCCTGCACGCAGGACGCCATGTCCACCACGGTGGAGGCGACGTCTTCGGGGGTGCGGCTCAGTCGTTCGAGCAATTCGAAGGAGGCGGTCTTGTGACTCGCCGTGACAACCAGCAGCACAGATCGATTCTACCTGAGCCGCAGGGCACGTCGGCCCGGACGTGGATGGGAGGATGGAGGCATGGCTCTCTCCGACGCTCCGCTGCTGCGCGCCCTCACCGGCCCCCGCCCCGAGCACGCCCCCGTCTGGTTCATGCGACAGGCCGGACGATCGCTGCCCGAGTACCGCGAACTGCGCGTCGGCACGCGGATGCTGGACGCCTGCCTCACCCCCGATCTCGCGGCGGAGATCACGCTGCAGCCGGTGCGCCGCCACGGCGTGGACGCCGCGGTGTTCTTCAGCGACATCGTGATCCCGCTGCGTCTCGCCGGGGTCGATGTCGAGATCGAGCCCGGCCGCGGACCGGTGTTCGCGAACCCCGTGCGCTCGGCCGCGGATGTCGATCGTCTCACCGCGATCGATCCGCTCTCCCTCGATGGCACGGCCATCGCCGAGGCCGTCGGCATCGTCACCGCCGAGCTCGGCGACACCCCGCTCATCGGCTTCGCGGGCGCGCCGTTCACGCTCGCCGCCTATCTCGTCGAAGGCGGCCCGTCGAAGGAGCACCTGCGCGCGAGGGCGATGATGCACGCCGACCCGGACTCCTGGAACCGGCTCGCCGGCTGGCTCGCCCTGGTCTCGCGTCGCTTCCTCGAGGTCCAGCGCGACGCCGGAGCCTCCGTCGTCCAGCTGTTCGATTCGTGGGCGGGGTCGCTGAGCACCTCCGACTACCGGAGGTTCGTCGCTCCCCACTCGCGCGTGGCGCTCGACGCCATCGGCGTGCCGAGCATCCACTTCGGCGTGGGCACGGGGCCGTTCCTGCAGGACATGCGCCTCGGCGGCATCGCTGACGTGGTGGGGGTCGACTGGCGGCTTCCTCTCGACGAGGCGGCGGGGATCCTCGGACCCGACGTCACGGTGCAGGGCAACATCGACCCCGCGCTGCTCGCGGCGCCCTGGCCGGTGCTGGAGGCGCACGTGCGCGATGTGGTCGAGCGTGGGCGCGCGGCGCGCGGTCACATCGTGAACCTCGGACACGGCGTGCCGCCCGAGACCGACCCCGACCAGCTGACGCGCATCGTCGAGCTCGTCCATTCGATCTGATCGGACCCGGTCCCGGACGCCCCGACCAGCTGACGCGCATCGTCGAGCTCGTCCACTCGATCTGATCTGACCCGGCCCGGACGCTCTGATCGGATCCTGGTCCCGGGCGCCCCGACCAACGCTCTTGCCGGCCCCGCGGCCCTCGCAATATAGCCTGAGTGCTAGATTGCGAACATGGCAGATGACGCGTCGGACATCTTCTCGGCGTTGGCCCACCCGACGCGACGGCAGATCCTGCAGAATCTGAAGGAGGGCGAGCTGGCGGCGGGCGAGATCGCCTCGCGGTTCTCGTCGAGCGGCCCCACCATCTCGCGTCACCTGGGTGTGCTGCGCCAGGCGGGGCTCGTCACCGAGCGGCGCGACGCGAACCGCATCCTGTACTCGCTCGTGGGGGAGCGCCTGGCGCTGTCCGTCGGAGACTTCCTCTCGGCGGTGTGCCCGGAGCAGATCGTGCTCCGCGAGGTGCGCAAGCGCGGCACCGGGAGCAGCGCGCACACCCCCGCCGAGGCGTGATCCGGTTCTTCCGGCCCGAGACCGGATCGACGCCGCGACGTGGATGAAAGGATTGATCCATGACCTCGAAGCCCGCGAAGCCCGCGAACAGTGAGTCGTCCCGCCCCGAGCCCGTCGACCTGGCCGCCCGTGCCGCAACGCGGCACATCGTCGTGGTCGGCGGGGGCGTCGGCGGACTGATCGCGGCACGCGAATGCGTCAAGGTCGGCATGCACGTGACGCTGCTGGAGGCCGCGGATGCCGTCGGCGGTGCGATCCGGCGCGCGGAGCTCGACGGGGTCGTGGTCGATGCCGGCGCCGAGAGTTACGCGACGAGGGGCGGGCGGGTCCGCGCGCTGCTCGCCGAACTCGACCTCTCCGATCGCATCGTCGCCCCGGCGGCAGGAGGAGCCTGGCTGGCCGGCATCCCCGGAGTCGGCGCCGCTCCGCTTCCGGTCGGCGGGATCCTCGGCATCCCCGGCAACCCGTTCCAGGAAGACGTCCGCCGCGTCATCGGATGGTCGGGAGCGTGGCGGGCGTACCTCGACCGGATCCGCCCCCCTCTGACGATCGGTCACAACCAGAGCCTCGGCAGACTCGTCTCGTCGCGCATGGGGGCGAAGGTGCGCGATCGCCTCGTCGCCCCCGTCACGACCGGCGTCTACTCCGCGTCACCCGACGACGTCGACGCCGACATCGCCGCCCCCGGACTCAACGCGGCGCTCACGAGCGTCGGCTCGCTGTCGGGAGCCGTCCAGGCGCTCCGCGAGCAGGGGGCCGCGCGCGCCGCCCAGGCGCAGGTCCCGGCCCAGGCGCCCGGTGCCGCGGTGGAAGGGCTCGAGGGCGGGATGACGGTGCTCGTCGAGGCGCTCGTCGCCGACATCGAGAAGCTCGGCGGCGTCGTGCGCACCGGGGCCCGAGTGACGCGGATCGCGTCGTCGGGGGACGGCTGGGTCGTGCGCGCCGACGCCGCGGATGTCGGCCTGAAGGATTCCGACGCCACGGATGCCGACGCCACGGCGGGACTCGCCGAGGAGGCGACGGAGCAGCTCGACCTCGCGGCCGACGGGGTCGTGCTGGCCACGTCGGAGCACGCCGCGCGACGTCTTCTCGAGGAGGCCGCACCGGAGCTCTCCCTGACGACGGCGGCGGATGCCCCGGAGATCGAGATCGTGACGCTGCTGCTCGCCGCCCGGGCGCTCTCGGGCGCTCCGCGCGGTACCGGTGTGCTGACCGTCCCGGGGAGCCACACCGCCAAGGCGCTCACCCATTCGAGCGCGAAGTGGGACTGGGTGCGCGAGGCCGCCGGCGACCGCCACCTGGTGCGCGTCTCCTTCGGCGCGCAGGGCGAGCCTGCTGCGACGGCCGGGCTCGATGACGCCGCCGCCGCCCGAGTCGCTCTGCGTGAGGCGTCGGCCCTGCTCGGGGTTCCGCTGGCGGAGAGCGATCTCGTCGACGCGCACCGAGCGCGCTACGTGCAGTCCCAACCCGCGTCGATCATCGGCTCCGGCGCCCGACGCGAGGCCGCACGCCGCGCGATCCAGGCGGTGCCCGGCATCGCGGCGGTGGGGGCGTGGCTCGCCGGGACCGGTCTCGCGCAGGTCATCCCCGATGCGCAGGAGGAAGCGGATCGGCTGCGCCGATCGCTGCTCTGGGACTGACGGCGACTCGCTGGGCGGGGCCGACGAGCCGCGGATGCGGGAGCACGGGTGACCCGCAGGATGAAGCGGAAAGTCGGCCCGCTGTCAACCCTCTGCCCCGGTAGATGCCGAATTCGGCATACGGGGCTACGCTGGACTCCTGCCAGGCGGCACCGGGCCGTCAGTTCGCCCCAGGGCGTTCTACCGGAACAACGTGAGGAGACCCCATGAAGGGGAAGATCGGACTCGTCGTAGGGCTCGGAGCGGGATACGTCCTCGGAACGCGCGCGGGCCGCGAGCGCTACGAGCAGATCAAGACGCAGTGGCTCAAGGTCTGGAACCTCGACCCGGTGCAGGAGCAGGTCGACAAGGTCAAGGGCTACGTCGGCGACAAGGCCGCCGCGGTGCCCGGGGCGATCTGGAACGGCGTGCAGAAGGTCGTGAAGTCGGTCGGCGGGAACGACAAGACCGCCGGACAGCGACTGGACTCCGCCGTCGCCGCGGGCAAGAAGGCTGCGGACGACATCGTCGATGCGACCGAAGACGCCGTCGACGAGGCGAAGGACACCGCGAAGAAGCCCGCCGCGAAGAAGCCGGCCTCATCGCGGTCCACCGCCGCGAAGTCCGGGAGCTGACATGCCCCGCGGATACCGCGATCGTGCAGAGGACAGCCTGCTGTCGCTGATCGGCGACCTCCCGGAGCTCATCACGAGCCTCGTCAAGGCCGAGATCAACGCGGCCAAGGCCTGGGTCTCGCGCGTCGCGAAGGATGCAGGCATCGGATCCGTCTGGTTCCTCGTCGCGCTGTTCTTCCTGTTCTGGGCCGTGCCGGTGATCTTGGTCTTCGCGATCGCCGGGTTGTCGTCGTGGTGGCCGGTCTGGCTGTCGGCGCTCGCCGTGCTCGGCATCCTGATCCTCGCCGTGCTGCTGTTCGCGCTGCTCGGCATCCTGAAGTTCCGCAAGGTGCTCGCCCGGAAGAACCCCGTCCAGGCGGTGGGCGAGGACGTCCGACTCGTGAAGGAGGCCGGCCGTGACGAACTCTGACATCACGAGATCGCTGCCGAAGACCGCGGTCCCCGCAGGGATCGTCGACCCCGTCGAATCGGCGCGCGCCGAGCTGAAGGCCGCTCTCGCGGCGATCGAGGTCAAGGGCAACTTCCCCCGCCGCATCGACAAGGCCTCGAAGCGCGCCGTCGCCAAGGCGCGGGTGCTCGCCGACCGCAACCCGGGTGCCGCCATCGCCGGTGCAGTCGGTGTCGCCGTGGTCGTCGGAGGGGCCGTCTGGGCGATCGCTCGGGCACTCGCCCGCTGACCGAACGCCCGTTGACCGGGCGCCCGACCGACGGCACATCAGCGCAATCCGACTCGCGTTCGCGAGCTCTCCACGAAGGGGGCAGACTGGAGCCATGTCCGATGAACGCGAAGAGAACCCGTCCGGCTTCACCCTCTGGGCGGTCTGGCGACGGAACCCCGATGTTCCGGTCACCGAATCCGATTCCACCGAACTCGAGACGATCGTCTCGTACGTCGAGGATTCCGGCGTCACGGTCCGCGGCTTCTACGACGTCTCCGGCCTGAAGGCCGACGCGGACCTGCTGGTCTGGCTGCACGGCGACACGGCTGAGGGTCTGCAGAAGGCGCTGCGTCGCCTGCGTCGCACGGAGCTGCTGCGCACCCTCCTCCCCGTCTGGAACGTGATGGGCGTGCACCGTGACGCGGAGTTCAACCGCGCGCACGTCCCCGGATTCCTCCGCGGTGTGGAGCCCAAGGACTGGCTGTGCCTGTACCCGTTCGTGCGCACGCCCGAGTGGTACCTCGCACCGGAGGAGGAGCGTCGCAAGATGCTCGCCGACCACGGTCGCAAGGGTGCCGCGTTCACGGGCGTCATCGCGAACACGGTCGCGGCCTTCGCGCTCGGCGACTACGAGTGGATCCTTCCGCTCGAGGCCGACGAGGTCACCGAGCTGGTCGACCTCATGCGGGACCTGCGGTACACGGATGCGCGTCTGTACGTGAAGGAGGAGATCCCCTTCTACACGGGACGTCGTCTCCGGTTCGACGAGATCGCAGACGTGCTGCAGTAAGCCGACCATGAGCATTCTTCGCACCAGGACCGCCCCGATCCGACTGGGGACTCGACGCAGCGCGCTGGCGCAGGCCCAGTCCGGCCACGTGGCCGCGGCTCTCGAGAAGATCACCGGGCATCCGGTCGAACTCGTGCCGATCACCAGCGAGGGCGACACCAATCGTGCATCGCTGTCGGAGATCGGTGGACAGGGCATCTTCGCCACCCGTCTGCGCGAGGCGCTGCTCGCGGGGGAGTGCGACTTCCTCGTGCACTCGCTGAAGGACCTGCCGACCGCGATCCCGGACGGTCTCGTGATCGCGGCGACGCCCCGTCGCGAGGACGCCCGCGACGTGGCGATCACTCGCGAAGGCACACCGCTGCATGCGCTGCGTGCGGGCAGCCGAGTGGGCACGGGTTCGCCGCGTCGCATGGCGCAGGTGCATCGCCGGGCCCCGCATGCCGAGGTGGTCGACATCCGCGGCAACGTCGACTCGCGTCTGCAGCGGGTCGCGTCGGGGGAGCTCGAGGCCGTGATCCTCGCCGCCGCGGGCCTCTCGCGTCTGGGCTCCGATTCGCCGCTGCGGCGTGAGGAGCTCGGCCTCGCCGAGTGGCCGACCGCGCCCGGGCAGGGCTCGCTCGCGGTGGAGACCCGCACCGATGCTCCGGCCGACCTACTCGCCGCGCTCGCCGAGCTGGACGATCACGACACCCGTGTGGCCGTGACCGCGGAGCGCGCCGTGCTCGAGGGACTGGACGCCGGATGCCAGGCTCCGATGGCCGCTCATGCGGTCGTCGAGGGAGGGGATATCCGCGTGCGGGCGGTCGTCTACGCCTCCGACGGCGGCCGTCGGATCGGGCTCGACGTCACCGAACCCCTGAACGGGGAGTATATTCGTCGGAACGGCAGCGGCAACGGAGCGGATGCTGCCGATGGTGCACCCCCGATGCACGCGGCACGCGAGATCGGGTTGTCTGTCGCCCATCGGCTGCTCGATCAAGGGGCGGCCGACCTCGTCTCCCGAGAGCATCCTTCATCATGACCAATACGAAGCAAGACCGACCGTTGGACGGCTGGCGCATCCTCGTTCCCCGTGGGGGCCCGTGGGGCGACAGCGTCGCCGCGAGCCTGCGCGCGCAGGGTGCTGTGCCCGTCGTCGCGCCGCTGATCAACTTCGCGCCGACGACCGACCAGGCGGCGCTGGACGTGGCCCTCGCGCAACTCGCCGGCGGATCGTACGACTGGCTGACCGTCACGAGTGCGACGACCGTCGACGTCATGTTCGCGCACCGGGCGGTGGTGCCGCGCAGCACGCGGATCGCCGCTGTCGGCGAGACCACCGCGGCGGCGCTGCAGGCGGTCGGGTACGAGGTCGCGCTGGTTCCCGAGCAGGACAACTCGGCCGAGGGGATGGCGGAGCAGCTGATCGCTCTCGAGACGCAGCCGCGCCGCATCCTCGCCCTGCGCAGCGAGATCGCGAAACCCGTGCTCAGTGTGCTGCTGCAGGAGGCGGGCCACGATGTCGACAGCGTCGTGGCATACCGCACGGTCGGCGTCCCGGTGACCGATCGCATCAAGCGTGACGTCGAGAACGGCCGCATCAACGCGATCCTGATCACGAGCGGATCGGTCGCGGCACAGGTGCGCGAGCAGTTCCCCGAGATCCCCGACGACACGCTGCTGGCGGCCATCGGACCGCGCACGGCGAAGGATGCCGACAAGGCCGGCCTCCCGATCACGGTCGTCGCCGACAAGCAGACCGTCGATGCGCTGATCGATGCCGTGTCGAGCTTCACCCTCCCGCACGCGGCGGATGAGCTCGCACCGTGAGTTTCCCTGACGTCCGGCTGCGCCGGTTGCGCCAGTCGCCCGCTGTACGCGGTCTCGTGCGGGAGACCTCGCTCGAACCCCGGCAGCTGGTGCTGCCGCTCTTCGTCCGCGAGGGTCTGACCGCGGCGGCACCGATCGGATCGATGCCGGGAGTGGCGCAGCACTCGCTCGACTCCCTGCGGGTCGCGGCGACCGAGGCCGCCGAGGCGGGTGTCGGCGGCGTGATGCTCTTCGGCGTCCCGGCGGTGCGCGATGCACGGGGCTCGGGCGCGGACGACCCCCAGGGCATTCTGAATGTGGCGACCGAGGTGCTGGCCGCCGAGGTCGGCGACGCACTCGTCGTGCAGACCGATCTCTGCCTCGACGAGTTCACCGACCACGGGCACTGCGGTGTCCTCGCGGCCGACGGCTCGGTCGACAACGACGCCACGCTCGAGCGCTACGCCTCGATGGCGCTCTCCCAGGCGCGCGCCGGATCCCAGCTGCTGGGGCTGTCGGGAATGATGGACGGACAGGTCGCGGTCATCCGCGAGGCGCTCGATTCCGAGGGATTCACCGACACCCTGCTGCTCGCGTACGCCGCGAAGTACGCGAGCGCCTTCTACGGACCGTTCCGCGAGGCCGTGGACTCCCAGCTCACGGGGGATCGCCGCACCTACCAGCTCGACCCGGGCAACCGCCGCGAAGGCGTGCGGGAAGCCGTGGTCGACGAGCAGGAGGGTGCGGACATCGTCATGGTGAAGCCGGCGATGGCCTTCCTCGACGTGCTGCGCGAGGTGCGTGACACCGTCCACATCCCGGTGTGGGCGTATCAGGTGTCCGGCGAGTACGCGATGATCGAGGCGGCATCCGCGAACGGCTGGATCAACCGTCGTGCGTCGATCCTGGAGTCGCTGCTCTCGATCCGTCGGGCCGGCGCCGATGTCGTGCTGACCTACTGGGCCACCGAGGCCGCCCGCTGGCTGCGCGGCTGACCTGAGTCACCCAGCCCGGGTACTTCACCCGGCCCGGGTACTTCACCCAGCCCAGGTCTTCGGGCCTGAGTCCTGTCTTCGGGTCTGAGCCCTGTGCCCAGGTCTTCGGGTCTGAGCCCGCTGCCCAGGTCTTCGGGCTAGCCTGGAGGAGATGCCGGGAGACCTCCGCGCATCGCTGAGGAGTGTGCTGTGACCGACCGCAATGACGACCTGTTCTCCGCTGCCCGTGCGGTGATCCCCGGTGGCGTGAACTCGCCGGTGCGCGCGTACGGTTCGGTCGGTGGAACGCCGCGCTTCCTCGCGTCGGCGTCGGGTGCGACGGTCACCGATGCCGCGGGCACCGACTACGTCGACCTGGTCGCGTCGTGGGGTCCTGCATTGCTCGGGCACGCGCAGCCCGAGGTCGTCGCCGCGGTGCAGGAGGCGGCGACCCGCGGTCTGTCCTTCGGTGCTCCGACCGAGGGCGAGGTCGAACTCGCGTCCGTGATCGCCGAGCGCGTGCGTGTCGGCGAGGCCCGGCCCGTCGAGCGCGTGCGTCTGGTGTCGACCGGCACGGAGGCCACGATGACGGCGATCCGTCTCGCTCGTGGTGCGACGGGACGCGACCTGCTGGTGAAGTTCGCCGGCCACTATCACGGACATTCCGACGGCCTGCTCGCCGCGGCAGGTTCGGGTGTCGCCACGCTCGCCCTGCCCGGTTCGGCGGGTGTCCCCGCACCGATCGCGGCACAGACGCTCGTGATCGACTACAACGACCCCGGGGCGCTGGAGGCGGTGTTCGCCGAGCATGGCGATCGCATCGCCGCGGTGATCGTCGAGGCGGCTGCGGCCAACATGGGCGTCGTGCCGCCCGCGCCCGGCTTCAACCGGCTGCTGGCCGACACCGCCCACGCGCACGGCGCGCTGCTGATCCTCGACGAGGTGCTCACCGGCTTCCGCGTGCATCCGGCGGGATTCTGGGGCCTGCAGGCGGAGGCGGGAGAGCAGTATCTGCCCGACATCATCACCTTCGGCAAGGTCGTCGGCGGGGGGATGCCTCTCGCTGCTCTCGGTGGGCGCGCAGAGGTCATGGACATGCTGGCGCCGCTCGGCCCGGTGTACCAGGCGGGCACGCTCTCGGGTAACCCGCTCTCGGTCGCCGCGGGTCTCGCCACGCTGAGGCTCGCGACGCCGGAGGTCTACGCCACGGTCGATGCCGCGGCCGCCCGGGTCTCGGCGGCGCTCGATGCCGCGCTCACGGATGCCGGCGTGACCCATGCCGTCGCTCACGCCGGCAGCCTGTTCAGCGCGTCGTTCCGCGCGTCGTCGCCCCGCACGTACGCCGACGCACTGGCGCAGGAGTCGTTCCGCTACGCGCCGTTCTTCCACGCGATGCGTGAGCAGGGCGTCGCCCTGCCGCCGAGCGTGTTCGAAGCATGGTTCCTCACCGCCGCGCACGGCGAAGAGGAGCTGCAGAGGATCGAGGCGGCGCTGCCGATCGCGGCTCGTGCCGCTGCTGCCGCCACGGACCCGGCCGCTACTGCCCCGGCCGCGACGGCGTGAGCACGCTGCCGTCTTCGCTCTGACCGTCGCGCATCCGTCGCGGGTCGTCGCGCATCCGTCACGGGCCGTCACGCGAACGCGTCGGGTCGTCACGCGAACGTCTCGGGTCGTCGCGCGACTGTCTCGGGTCGTCGCGCGACTGTCTCGGGTCGTCGCGCGACTGTCTCGGGTCGTCACGCGAACGTGTTCGGCGTCTCGGTCTCGGGTCGTCACGCGATCGTTCCACGTCGTCATGCAAACCCCACGGGTCCTCATACGAACATGACCCGGCGCGGCGGAGTATCGCGGTAGGTGCGTCCGAGCGGACTCCGCCAGTCGATGGTTCCGTCAGGGAGCTGATGGGCGGTCCATCGATGGTCGTCGCCGACGTCGGGATGCTTGAGCACATGGTGGGTCGCGCACAGGTGACCCAGGTTGTGGATCTCGGTCCTGCCGCCTTTCGCATGATCGAACGTGTGGTCGAGCTGGCATCGATGCACCGGCATCCTGCATCCCGGGAATCGGCAGTGCTGATCTCTGGCCCGCAGGAATCGTCGCATCGATTCGGTCGGGGTGTAGGCATCCGTCTCCACGACGAGCCCTGACGGATCGAGGAACAGACGTGACCACCCGCCGTTGCGTCCCGCGAGGTCGCGGGCCACGTCGGGGTGCAGCGGTCCGTGTCCGTCGAGGTGGGCAGGACGGTCATCGATCCCGGCGAGCGTCGTCGCCGCGACGGTCACCTGGATCCGAGCCTGGATGTTGTCGAGACCCGAGCCGTTCGCCGCGCTCGGGTCGGAGGTCAGGAGCAGGTCGATGAGGAGGTCGGTGCGCACCTGGTCGATGGAGCGTGAGTCCGTCATCTCGACCTGGATCCCGTCGCCGCCCCGCCCCGCGATCACCACCCGCGCCAGCCGGGTGAGACGGTCGTGGATCGCCGTGGCGAGGTGTTCGGGGAGGACGACGCTCAGGACGGAGAAGCCGTCGTCGGCGGACCGCAGCGTGACGGTGCGCTCCGATGTCGCTCGTGCGTGACGCTCCACCGTCGTCGAGCCGGCGAGGGCGGCGGCGAGCTCGCGCATGTGCGCGCGGGTGCGGGCCGGCGTCTCGTGCTCGGCGACGATGACCGCCGCGCTGTCGTAGAACGGCAGCGCATCGGAGTCGGCCCGTCCGTTGTTCACGGCCTCTCGGACCACTCCCGCCGCCCGCACGATCTCGCGGACGTGTGCGGCCGAGATCGCTCCGGCTCGGAACGCCTCCTGCACGCGGGGGTGGCGGCCGTCGGCGAGGAATCCCGCGTCTGTGAGCGCGTATTCGACGCTGCCCTGGCTCATCTGCCCGGCGGCCGCGTACTCCGCGACCATGGATCGATGGATCGCGTCACGGTGGTAGGGGTGCTCTTCGGACTCGGCCGTGCAGAGCCGCATCCGCTCGGCGAGGATGTCAGACGCCTCCGCCTCCAGTCGGGCGATCTGACGTCGCTTCTCGACCCAGGAATCGAGCAGCGCACCGCGCTGTTCGAGGCTGAGGTCTGTGGTCGAGGTCATACTCCGATTCTAGTACGTTTGTTCGAATGTCGAGCAGAACATCGGAATGGGAGAAAGACGTGGACACGTGGGAACCGACAAGGGATCGTTGCCTTCCTGTGAGCAAGACACAGACATCTGGGCGGGTGCCGCTGGCAGACTGGACGCATGGTGACGTTGCTGCTTGATCAGACGCGACTCGAGGTCGTGCTCTCGCCGATCGAGCGGGCTGCGAGCTTTCACCGCGACAATCTCCGCATCGAGCGAGAGACCATCGCGAAGGTGCAGCTGATCGACGACGCGTGGACGTGGCTTCGGGGAGTTCCCAATCCGGGGACGCACATTCCGGGCATCCTCGCCGCCGGAACGTGGAAGGCCGCCGGCAGTACCGACTTCGTGCTGATCCGCAGGCGGCGACCGAGCGTCGTCGTCGACCTCCTCGGCGACGACCAGTACCGGCGACTGATCCTCACCACGAGCCACGGTCTCGCACTAACGCAGGCGCTCAGGCTCGACGTGACGGATGAGCCCGCGGATGTCGAGGAGATCGTCGCCACCTCCCCGGTCCCCGTGTCGAAGGGCAGCCGGCGTCCGGTGATCCGCCCGCGTCCGGCGTGAGGCCGGGGAGCGCCGAGACTCCCTCATGAACGAGGAACGCCCTCCACCGCCGTGCGGCGTGGAGGGCGTTCGCGTCAGGTCTCAGTAACGATGAGGCTCGGAGTCGTTCTGCTCCGAGTCGTCGGCAGCACTCTCGACGGCAGCACCCTCGGGCGCGGCCTCGTCGATGCTCTCGACGACGCTGTCCTCACTCGACGCGTTCTCGAGCGGGTACTCCCTCGGCTCGTCCTCGTAATACGCCCGAGCCGCCTGGGCGAGCATGGAGCTGACGGCTGCGGACCGCGGGTCGTCGTCCTCAGGTTCGTCGTCATCCGCCTCGTCGTCCGCAGTAGTCGCCGGCGTCGTGCCGAACAGGATCTCGTCGAAAGACGGTGCGGTGGCGGACTCGGCAGGCGCCTCGAAACCGGTTGACGCCGCATCCTCGGCGGGCTCGGCAGGTGCGTCGGTCTCGGCTGACACCGGTTCCTCCTCGGCTGCCGACTCCTCGGCACGCGCCTCGGACTCGACAGTCTCCGACTCCTCGGCAGACGCTTCGCCCGGGACGTCGTTCTCGTCGTCCGCAGCCGCGACGGCAGGTTCAGCCTCAGCCTCGACGACCGCATCCGTCTCGACAGCCGCCTCAGCCTCGACAGCCGCATCCGCGTCGACAGCCTCAGGCGTCTCGACGACGGCAGGCGCCTCGATCGCCGCAGGCGCTGCGTCGGCGCGCGGCTCGAACCGGCCGCCGCGCACGAGATCGATGAAGACGTCTTCGAGGGTGGGTCCGCGCTGCACGAGCGTGCTGAGCGCGATCCCGGCCGATGCCGCGATCGCACCGACCGTTCCGGCGTCGCTGCCGCGCACCGTGAGTCCCGAGCGGAGCACCTCGACCTCGAGCCCGGCGGCCGAGAGCGCGGTGGTGAGCGCGGCGCGATCGGCGGCGTCGACGACCACGGATCCGGACGACGGATCGGCGAGCGTCTCGATGCCGCTCGAGAGCATCAGCTGGCCCTTCGAGAGCACGAGCACGTTGTCGGCGACCTGCTCGACCTCGCTCAACACGTGCGAGGAGACGAGCACCGTGCGACCTTCGTCGGCGAGCCGGCGCATCAGGAGGCGGATCCAGCGGATGCCCTCGGGGTCGAGGCCGTTCGCCGGCTCGTCGAAGACGAGAGCGCCCGGGTCGCCGAGCAGGGCGTGCGCGACGCTCAGGCGCTGGCGCATGCCGAGTGAGAAGCTGCCGATGCGGCCCTCGGCCTCGTGCTCGAGACCGACCAGCGCGAGCACCTCGTCGACGCGGGAGAGCGGGATGCCGTTCGCCTTGGCCGCGATGGTGAGCTGGCGTTCGGCCGAGCGGCGCGGACGGTAGGCCGTCTCCTCGAGGACCGATCCGATGGTGCGCAGCGGATGACGCAGGTCGGGGAACGCGACACCGCCGATCGTCGCGGTTCCGCTGGTGGCGCGCACCTGACCCAGGAGGATGCGCAGCGTCGTCGTCTTTCCGGCTCCGTTCGGGCCGAGGAAAGCGGTCACGACGCCGGGCTCGACTCGCGCGGAGAAGTCGGACACCGCCGTCACGTCATTGAAGCGCTTGGTCACGTGCGTGAACTCCAGCACCTGTCCGTCGGGCATCTGCGACCTCTCGTTGCAGTGGGCAGTTCCGTCTATCCTGCCGGAAAAGCCGCTGGATCGCGTATTTACCCCACGAACGGCCGCCGTGGCAAGGCCGAATGTACGGGGTAGCCTGGCACCCGTGACCGATTCCCTCGACGTCTCCCGGGTCCTCGTCCGCACCGACGGCGCCCTCGGCAGGCTCACCCTGAACAGGCCCGAAGCCATCAACGCGCTCGATTTCGGAATGGTCCGGCTGCTGGCCGAGGCCCTCGAGGCGTGGCGGGACGACACCGACGTGCAGATCGTCGTCATCGACGGGGCGGGCGAGCGGGGGATGTGCGCCGGCGGCGACGTGCGGGGCCTGCATGCGCAGATCGTGGCGGGTCATGCGGACGAGGCGGCGGAGTTCTTCCGCGCGGAGTACGCGCTCAACGCGATGATCGCCGAGTACCCGAAGCCGATCGTGTCGATCGCCGACGGCATCACGATGGGCGGCGGGGTCGGGCTCTCCGGGCACGCCTCGATCCGCATCGTCACCGAGCGCTCGAAGATCGCTATGCCGGAGACTCGCATCGGGTTCACCCCGGATGTCGGCGGGACGTGGCTGCTCGGGCGGGCGCCCGGACGATTCGGGGAGTACTTCGGTCTCACCGGCGGCACCATGGACGGCGCCGATGCGGTGCTGCTCGGGTTCGCCGACCATTTCGTGCCCTCGGACCGGCTCGACGCCCTGCGCGAGGCGCTCGCCTACCGCGCGGACCCGACCGGGCCCGCCGAGATCGTGCTGCTCTTCGACGAGACCCCCGAGCCGTCCGCTCTTCCCGAGTCCCGCGGATGGATCGACGAGGCGTTCTCCGCCGACACGGTCGCGGGCATCCTCGAGCGCCTGCACGCGCACGATGCTCCCGAGGCCGCCGAGGCCGCCGAGGTCCTCGAATCCCTGGCGCCGACCGGGCTGGCGGTGACCCTCGACGCCGTCCGCGAGGCGCGCGAGCTCCCGGGGCTGCGTGCAGCGCTCGAGGGCGAATACCGGCGTGTGATGTGGTTCGTCACGCGGCACCCCGACCTCGTCGAGGGGATCCGCGCGCAGCTGATCGACAAGGATCGGAACCCGCGGTGGGATCCGGCATCCATCGCCGACCTGCCCGCGGATGCCGGTGCCGGTGCCCGCGAGTTCGTGCCGGAGCCGCGGCTGTTCTGACGACGGCGGGGCCGCCGAGCGGGTGGCGTCGGTTCGCTGTGAGCGAAGGTCCACCGGCAGGGGGATACGAATGTCAGCGGTTCGTGGCACTCTAGCTTGTGCGCGATCGTCGGCCCGCGTCCGCCCGCCGAGAGATCAGCGACGCCATCCTTCCTAGAAAGTCCGCCTGTGCTGGGAAAAATCCTCGTCCGATATCTGTCCCGCTATAAGTGGTTGCTCGTGGCCGTGCTGGTCTTCCAGTTCGCCAGCGCGATCGCGACTCTCTACCTGCCCCGTCTGAACGAAGACATCATCAACAAGGGCGTCGCGCAGTCCGACACCGACTACATCTGGCGCACCGGGCTGTTCATGCTCGCCGTGTCGCTCGGGCAGATCACCGCGTCGGTCATCGCCACGTACTTCGCCGCGCGCGCGTCGATGAGCGCCGGTCGCGACATCCGCGCCGACGTCTTCGGAAAGGTGAGCGGATTCTCCGAGCGCGAGGTGTCGCAGTTCGGAGCGGGCTCGCTCATCACCCGCAACACCAACGACGTGCAGCAGGTGCAGATGCTCGCGATGATGGGTGCGACGATGCTCGTCACCGCGCCCCTCCTCGCGATCGGCGGCATCATCTTCGCGGTGCAGACGAACATCGGCCTCAGCTGGCTGATCGCGGTCTCCGTTCCGCTGCTGCTGATCGTGGCGGGTCTCGTCGTCAGCCGGATGGTGCCCCTCTTCCGCAGCTACCAGGGCAGGCTCGACACCGTGAACCGCGTCATGCGCGAGCAGCTGACCGGAGTCCGCGTGGTGCGCGCCTTCGTGCGCGAACGAATCGAAGAGGAGCGCTTCCGCGGCGCGAACACGGACATCATGGTCGTCGGTCGCAAGGTCGGCTCCCTCTTCGTCCTCCTGTTCCCGCTGTTCATGCTCATCCTCAACGTCACCGTGGTCGCCGTCGTCTGGTTCGGAGGGATCGAGGTCAACAGCGGCACCGTGCAGGTGGGAACGATCTTCGCCTTCATGCAGTACATCGGTCAGATCATGGGCGGTGTGATCATGGCCAGCTTCATGGCGATCATGATCCCCCGTGCGGCCGTCTCGGCCGAGCGCATCGGAGAGGTCCTCGACACGGAGTCCAGCATGGAGCGTCCGACGAACGGCGTGACCGACTTCCCGACGCCCGGATCCGTCGCCTTCGACGGCGTCGAGTTCACGTACCCGGGTGCCGATTCGCCCGTGCTCACGGGCATCAGCTTCGGCGCAGAACCCGGAGAGACCGTGGCGATCGTCGGATCGACGGGTGCGGGCAAGACCACGCTGGTGTCGTTGATCCCCCGCCTGTTCGACGCCTCGGGCGGCGCTGTCTCCGTCGGGGGCGTCGACGTGCGCGAGGCCGATGTGGAGTCGCTGTGGGCGACGATCGGCCTCGTGCCGCAGCGCCCGTTCCTCTTCACCGGAACCGTGGCATCGAACCTCCGTTACGGACGCGAGGAGGCCACCGACGAGGAGCTCTGGCATGCGCTCGAGATCGCGCAGGGTCGCGACTTCGTCGAGGAGATGCCGCAGGGGCTCGAGTCGCGCATCACGCAGGGCGGTACGAACGTGTCGGGCGGTCAGCGGCAGCGTCTCGCGATCGCCCGCGCGATCGTCCGGCAGCCGCAGATCCTCGTCTTCGACGACTCGTTCTCCGCTCTCGACCTCACCACGGACGCCCGCCTGAGGCAGGCGCTGTGGCGCGAACTGCCCCATGTCACGAAGATCGTGGTCGCTCAGCGAGTGTCCTCCATCACGGATGCGGACCGCATCGTCGTGCTCGAGGGAGGCACCATGGTCGGCGTCGGCACGCACGCGGAACTGCTCGAGACGAGCACGACCTATCGGGAGATCGTCGAGTCGCAGCTGGGGGTGGACGCATGAGCGAGCAGAACACGCCGAAGACCCGACGTGGTCGCGCCGCCGCCCAGGCGGACGTCGCGCAGCCGGCCGAGCCGGAACTGACCGAGGAGGAGAAGTACGAGGCCGAGCTCGCCGAGAAGGCACGACAGAACGGCGGCGGCTGGGACAGCGTCGCACCGGGCAAGGCCGACAACTTCGGCAAGAGCTTCAGCCGGATGATCGGTCTGCTCAAGCCGTCCGCCGTGTGGTTCATCCTGGTGTCGATCGCGGGTGCCGTCGGCGTCGTGCTGACGGTGGCCGCCCCCAAGGTGCTCGGCGAGGCGACCAACCTCATCTACAAGGGCTTCATCTCGGTGCAGCTCGCGCAGGCGAACGGGGACTTCCCGGGCTTCCCCGCCGGCACCGCGAAGGACGACGTGGTCGAAGCGCTCCGCCAGGGAGGACAGGACGACTACGCGAACCAGATCTCGGCCCTCGGCGACTTCCGGGTCGGCGAGGGGGTGGACTTCGAGGCGCTGCGGTGGGTCATCATCGCCGTGCTCGCGATCTACATCGTCGCGGCCTTCCTCAGCTGGATCCAGGGCTACGTCATCAACGTCATCATGGTGCGCACCATGTGGCGCCTGCGCGAGTCGGTCGAAGCGAAGATCAACCGCCTGCCGCTGTCGTACTTCGACAAGGTGCAGCGCGGTGACCTGATCTCGCGCGTGACCAACGACATCGACAACATCACGCAGACCATGCAGCAGTCGCTGTCGGGCGCGATCACCGCCGTGCTGACGGTCGTGGGCGTGCTGGTGCTGATGTTCTCGATCTCCTGGCAGCTCGCTCTCGTCGCCCTCGTCGCACTGCCTCTCATGGGCGTGATCTTCGGCGTCATCGGTCCGCGGTCGCAGAAGGCCTTCGGAACGCAGTGGCGCAAGGTGGGGCGTCTGAACGCCCGCGTCGAGGAGGCGTTCTCGGGACACGCGCTCGTCAAGGTGTTCGGTCGCGAGAAGGACGCCCTCGACAAGTTCAAGGACGAGAACGAGGAGCTGTTCCAGGCGAGCTTCAAGGCGCAGTTCCTCTCCGGCATCATCATGCCGGCGATGACCTTCGTCGGCAGCCTCACCTACGTCGGCATCGCCGTGCTCGGCGGTCTCATGGTCGCGAGCGGCCAGCTGCGTCTCGGCGACGTGCAGGCGTTCATCCAGTACTCGCAGCAGTTCACGCAGCCGCTGTCGGAGCTCGGCGGCATGGCTGCGGTCGTGCAGTCCGGAACCGCATCGGCGGAGCGCGTGTTCGAGCTTCTCGACACCGACGAGCAGGAGGCCGACGAGCCCGATGCGCCGATGCTCGCCGACGGCGAGGGCGTCGTCGAGTTCGAGAACGTCGCGTTCTCGTACACGCCCGATCGTCCGCTGATCACCGACCTGTCGTTCCGCGTCGAGCCCGGCCAGACCGTGGCGATCGTCGGACCGACCGGAGCGGGAAAGACGACGCTGGTCAACCTGATCATGCGGTTCTACGAGCTCGACGGCGGGCGCATCCTCCTCGACGGCCAGGACATCTCTGAGATCACGCGGGACCAGCTGCGCTCGCGCACGGGCATGGTGCTGCAGGATCCGTGGCTGTTCGCGGGCTCCATCCGCGAGAACATCCGGTACGGGCGGTCCACTGCGACCGACGCGGATGTGCTCGAGGCCGCGAAGGCGACGTACGTCGACCGCTTCGTGCACGCCCTCCCCGAGGGATACGACACCGTGCTCGACGAAGACGCCTCCAACGTCTCCGCGGGAGAGCGCCAGCTCATCACGATCGCGCGAGCGTTCGTCGCCCAGCCGTCGATCCTCATCCTCGATGAGGCGACGTCGGCCGTCGACACCCGCACCGAGCTGCTGCTGCAGAACGCGATGGCCGCGCTGCGACAGGGGCGCACGTCGTTCGTGATCGCGCACCGGCTGTCGACGATCCGTGACGCCGATCTCATCCTCGTCATGGAGCACGGAGACATCGTCGAGAAGGGCACGCACGACGAGCTCATCACGGCACAGGGCGCCTACTGGCGGCTGTACCAGTCGCAGTTCGAGCAGGCCGCGACCGACATCGATGCCGAGGACGCGCTCACCGGGACGACTCCGGTGGTCGTGAGCGGCGATGCCGACGATGCGGCGAGTGCCGCGCAGATCGGTGCGTCGGTCGGGGCGCAGGTCCCCACCGCCGAGGCGGCCGCGGCCCAGGCGGTCGTGGAGCGCCCGGATGCCGGAGAGACCACGCACTGACCGCAGACGGCGAACGCCCCACCCGATCATCCGGGTGGGGCGTTCGCTTTCTCGTTCCGCCGCCGAAGCCGCTCGCTGCCGGGGGTCAGCGCTGCTCGTCGGCGAGGCCGAAGAGTTCGAGAGGGTGCGTCAGGCGCCACCAGGGACTCGGTCCCTCGACGTCGTCGACCAGGGAGACCGAGGTGGTCACGGTGTTCAGCGGACCGACGCTCGTCGCCGTGCCGATCGCCTCACCCGACTCACGGTTCTCGCCGAGGGTGAATGTCGTGGTCGTCTGCGCGGACGTGCCGTTCCACAGCACGAGTTCGGCGTCGGCATCCGTCACGACATCCGTGGTCGTACCCCATCGGGTCGTGACGGCGCCCACGACCGTGCCCTTCGGGACGGCGGGTGCCTGGCCCGTCAGTGCGGTCTCGATCTGCGAGAACAGGGAGCGCGTCTCCGCCAGCCGCTGTGCATCGTCGGTCTGGCCGAGCACGGCGGCATACAGGTGCACCGTCGTGTCGTCGACGGTGATGTCCTTCGCCGTCAGCAGATTCCAGCTGTCGTCGAGCGTGCCGGTCTTCACTCCGACCACTCCGGGGTCTGCGAGCATGCCGTTGGTGTTCACGACGGTTCCGGCTCCGGGCAGATCGACCGACGGGGTGCCCACGATGCCTGCGAACACCGGATTCTGCATCGCGAGTTCGGCGAGCGCCACCAGCGCTTCCGGGGTGGCCGTGTTGCGGGCGTCGAACCCCGAAGGCGTGACGATCGTGATGCCGTCGAGACCCCGATCGCCCAGCCATTGCGCGGCGGCGGAGGTGAACGCCGACTCCGACCCCCAGATCTCGCGGGAGAGACGATCGATGTAGTTGTTCGCGGATCCGAGCAGTGTGCCCTGCAGCATCTGCAGCTCGGTGAGGGTGCCGCCCACCGGCACGTCCAGGGCGGACTGGTCGGAGCGGCGGTAGTCCCAGTAGGCGAGGTTGTCGGCGCGGGTGAAGGCGAACTCGGGACCCTGCTCGCCGACCGCGAGCGGCATCCTGTCGAGCACCATCAGGCTCGAGACGACCTTCGTGACGCTGGCGATCGCGGCCTGGTCGACGGAGGACGACGCGGTGCCGATCCCGGCGATGCCGGCGGCAGCGCTCCCCTGCCCCGGCCACGTCAACGCCGCCGCGGAGGCGGCGACCGGAGCGATCTCCACGGCCCGCACGGTCGGCGCCACCTCGTGCAGCGGCCACAGCAGGGTGGTGCCGGCGTACGCGGCGACGAGTCCGACGAGGATGCCGGCGGGCACCAGCAACCCGGGACGGGCGATCGCCGGGCGCAGGCTCGCGTCGCTCAGCAGTCCGGTCTCAGAGGTCGGATGCGGCGCGGTGTCCAGGGAGCCCGAGGACGTGTGCGCGGCGACGTCGAGCGGGTCGACCCAGGTGAGGGGAGTGCCGCCGCTGCCGGCATCCGCCCACTGCGGCTCGGCATCGGCGGCCGCGGCGTGGAGCGTCTCCACATCGATGATCTCGGCATCGACGATCTCGGCATCGAGCGCCGCAGGGGCGGCGGTCGCAGCATCGGGTGTCTCGGCGTCGACGGTCTCAGCATCCCCGGTCGGAGCATCCCCGGTCTCGGCATCGGCGGTCGCGACAGCACCGGGGGCATCGGTGCCGGGTGCATCGGTGCCGAGGGCGTCGGACGGGGTGGCCTCGGCGGAGTCGGGAGCGGTCACCTCCTCACGGTACCGAACCCGCACGCAGATCAGCGGCGCGGCAACGGAAGCAGACGGGAGTGTCGGCACTGGGTAAGATCGAGAGCACAAACCACGGGAGTCCGGCGAGCCGGGCTGAGAGGGAGCGAATCGCGCTTCGACCGTCGAACCTGATCTGGGTCATGCCAGCGCAGGGAGGAGTCACTGATGAGTACATCCACGTCCGGATCCACCACCGGGTCCGCACCCGCATCGGCATCCGCCGCCTCGGCCTCTCGGGGCCTCGGCCGCCCGGAGCTGTGGCGGTGGCGGGTCGTCGACATCGTCGTCGCCAGCGTCATCGCCGTCGCCTGCGCGCTGATCTTCCTGCTCTGGAACGTCGGGTACGAGGTGCCGAGCAGCATCCTGAAGCCCCTGCTTCCCGGAGTGCAGGGGCTCCTCGCGGGCCCCTGGCTGATCGCCGGCGTGCTCGGGGCGCTGATCATCCGCAAGCCGGGTGCGGCGCTCTATACCGAGCTGGTGGCCGCGGTCATCTCGGCCCTCGTCGGCAATGCCTGGGGTCCGCTCACCATCGTGTCGGGCCTCGTGCAGGGTCTCGGTGCCGAGCTCGTCTTCCTCCTCTTCGTGTACGGGGTCTGGCGTCTCCCGGTCGCGATGCTGGCGGGCGCCGGGGCAGGACTCGCCTGCGGCATCAACGACCGCATCCTCTGGTACGCGGGGGCGGACACGCTCTTCACCACGGTCTACATCGTCTCGACCACCATCTCGGGTGCGGTGATCGCCGGGCTCGGAGCCTGGCTGATCGCCCGGGGTCTCGCGGCCACGGGCGCGCTCGGCCGGTTCGCCGCCGGTCGTGAGGTCACCGCACGGGTGTGAGCGCCCCCACGACACCCGCCACCCTCGAAGCCCGTGGCTGGGGGTGGCGGTACGCCACGCGACTGCGGTGGGCCGTGCGCGCCGTCGATCTGCGTATCGAACCGGGGGAGCGCGTGCTGCTGCTCGGCTCCTCCGGTGCGGGCAAGTCCACCCTGCTCCAGGGCTTCGGCGGTGTGCTCGGCGGGGCCGACGAGGGCGAGACGCACGGCGCGCTGCTCGTCGACGGCCGTCCGGCGGCCGCAGAACGCGGCCGGGTGGGCATGGTGCTGCAGGACCCCGACACGCAGACGATCCTCGCGCGGGTCGGTGACGACGTGGCTTTCGGATGCGAGAACCTCGGCGTTCCCCGTCAGGAGATCTGGACCCGTGTGCGGGCGGCGCTGGATGCCGTGCGGCTCGACGTCCCGATGGATCGCTCGACCTCGGCGCTCTCGGGCGGGCAGAAGCAGCGGCTCGCACTCGCCGGCGTGCTCGCGATGCGACCCGGGGCGATCCTGCTCGACGAGCCGACCGCCAATCTCGACCCCCAGGGAGTGCGTGACGTGCGGGACGCCGTGGCCGCGGCGCTCGAGGTCAGCGGCGCGACCCTCGTCGTGATCGAACACCGCATCGACGTCTGGCTGCCGCTGGTCACCCGGGTGATCGTGCTCGGCGCAGACCCCGAAGGCACCGTCGTGCTCGCCGACGGCAGTCCGGACGAGGTGCTCGGGGCGCGCGGCGCGGAGCTCGCGGCATCCGGGGTCTGGGTGCCGGGGCATCCGCCGATCGCGCCCCCCGCTCCCGCACACGACGCCGGGGAGCGCCTCCTCGAGGCGCGCGGCGTCACCGTCGCCCGGCAGCGCGGCCTGCCCGTCGCCGGTCCGCTCGACCTCGAGGTGCGCGCCGGCGAGGTGCTCGGGGTGACCGGTGCGAACGGCACGGGCAAGTCGACGCTCGGGCTGACCCTCGCAGGCCTGCTCCCTCCGGAGGACGGCCGTGTCCGCGCTCTTCCCGCCCTGGCCGCAGGCGAGCGGGACGATCCCTTCCGATGGTCGTCGCGCGCGCTGCTCACCCGCATCGCGACCGTGATGCAGACTCCCGAGCATCAGCTGCTCGCGAAGACCGTGCGCGACGAGCTGGCGGTCGGCCCTCGGGCGCTGCGGATGCCGGAGCCCCAGATCACCGCGCGCGTCGACGAGCTGCTCGACCGCCTGCGACTCGCATCGGTCGCCGGGGCGAATCCGTACACCCTCTCGGGGGGCGAGAAGCGGCGGCTGACGGTCGCCGCTGCGCTCGCCACCCGCCCACGGATGCTGGTCCTCGACGAGCCCACGTTCGGTCAGGACGCCACCACGTGGGCCGAACTCGTCGCGCTGATCGCCGATCTGCGGGATCAGGGCGCCGCTGTCGTCGCGATCAGCCACGATGAGGCCGTCCTCGAGGCCCTGCACGCCCGACGTCTCGAGGTCGGGCGATGATCGACCCGCTGACCGCCCGCATCGAGCGGCCGGGACCCGTCGCTCCGCGCTCCGCGCTGGCGAAGCTCGCCGCCGCCCTGCTCATCGCGGTGCCGCTCGTGCTGACGATCGACGTCGTCTCGGCATCCGTCGCGCTGCTCCTGGAGATCCCGCTGCTGCTGCTCGCCGGTCTGCGTGCCCGAGAGTTCTGGATCCGCACCGCCGTGCTGTGGGTCGCGGCGCCCCTGAGCGCCGTCACCATCGCTCTGTACGGCGCGACGAGCGGCACGGTCCACTTCGAGTGGCTGGTCATGCGCGTCAGCGACGGGTCACTGGCGCTCGCCGCGGCGACGGCCGTGCGCGTGCTCGCGATCGGACTCCCCGCGGTGGTGCTGTTCGTCACCGTCGACCCCACCGACCTCGCGGACGACCTCGCGCAGCGCGCGAAGCTCCCCGCCCGTTTCGTGGTCGGAGCGCTCGCCGGAATGCGCATGCTCGGTCTGCTCGTCGATGACTGGCGTGCGCTCGCGCTGGCACGGCGTGCCAGGGGTGTCGCCGACGAGGGGCGCGTGCGCCGCGCGTTCGGCATGGCGTTCGCCCTGTTCGTGCTCGCCATCCGGCGTGGGTCGTCGCTGGCGACGGCGATGGAGGCGCGCGGCTTCGGCGGTCCGGAACCGAGATCCTGGGCCCGCGAATCGACGTGGGATCGTCGCGACACCCTGCTGGTGCTCCTCGCCGCCGTCATCCCGGCCTCGGCGATCGCGGCGGCCGTGGCGACGGGGGCGTGGAACTTCATCCTCGGCCCGACCGCCTGATCGGCGACCGCCTGACCCGGCGACCGCCTGACGATATTCAGCATTCTCATAGCTGGAATGCCGATGTATTCGCTAGCATCGAGTGAACCCAAGGGGAGTACTCCACCACGGGCGGCTCGTCATTACGGATGTCCCTGCATCCCGGGTCCCCGGTCCTCGTTCGCGAGGATGGAGAAGACCTTGGCGTCGACATCGTCACGCCTACGTCTTCTGGAGACCTCTTGAACATCACGCCTCTCGTGTGGATCATCACGATCGCCGTCACGATCGCCTTCTTCGTGTACGAGTTCTTCGCCCACGTGCGAAAGCCCCATGAGCCCACCATCGGCGAATCCGCCCGCTGGTCGGCGTTCTACATCGGCCTCGCACTGCTGTTCGGCGTCGGAATCGGCGCGGTGTCGGGCTGGACGTACGGCGGCGAGTACTTCGCCGGATACCTCACGGAGAAGGCGCTGTCGATCGACAACCTCTTCGTCTTCCTCATCGTGATGACCGGCTTCGCCGTGCCGCGCAAGTATCAGCAGAAGGTGCTGATGATCGGCATCGTCATCGCGCTGATCATGCGCGGTGGATTCATCGCGCTCGGCGCGGCTCTGATCGAGAACTACTCCTGGATCTTCTACCTCTTCGGCGCGCTGCTGCTGTTCCTCGCCTACCGTCAGGCCTTCGCCCACGGCGAGTCCGACCCGGCCAACGGCCGCTTCATGCGCCTCGTGCGCCGCATCCTGCCCGTGAGCAACGAGTACAACGGCGACCGCCTGACCGTCCAGCGAGACGGCAAGCGCTTCTTCACCCCGATGTTCCTCGTGATCATCGCGATCGGGTTCATCGACCTGATCTTCGCGGTCGACTCGATCCCCGCGATCTACGGCCTGACCGAAGAGGCGTACATCGTCTTCACGGCCAACGCCTTCGCCCTCATGGGTCTGCGTCAGCTGTACTTCCTCATCGGCGGTCTACTGGAGCGCCTGGTGTACCTGGCGCAGGGCCTCGCGGTCATCCTCGCCTTCATCGGCGTCAAGCTCGTGCTGCACGCGATGCACGTCAACGAGCTGCCGTTCATCAACGGCGGCGAGCCGATGCTGTGGGCGCCCGAGATCCCCATCTGGTTCTCGCTCGTGTTCATCGGCGCGACCATCGCCGTGGCGACCGTCGCCAGCCTCATGAAGACGCGCCGCGACGACCGGATCGATGCGGCCGCGGCCTCGACCTCTGCACCCCTCACCACCGACACACAGAAGGAACACTCGTGAACCAGTCGCGCCGCTCCGACGCGTCCGCAGACCCTGACAGACCCGGTGCCCGAGTGACCTCGGGCACCCCCGCACCGCTCGAGGTGACCCGCTGATGGGCGATCTCGCGGTCAACATCGCCCTGGTGTTCGTGTTCGTCCTCGTCGGCGGAGTGTTCGCCGCGACGGAGATGGCACTCGTCACCCTGCGCGAGAGCCAGCTCAACGCGATCGCCGCTCGCGGCAAGCGCGGCGAGAAGGTCGCGGGCCTGGCGAGGAACCCGAACACCTTCCTCTCGGCGGTGCAGATCGGCGTGACCGTCGCCGGGTTCGCCTCTGCGGCGTACGGTGCGACCTCGATCGCCCCGTCGGTCGCGCCGCTGCTCGAGAATCTCGGCGTCGCGGCACCGCTGGCGCTGACGCTCGCGACAGTGCTGCTCACCCTCGTGATCGCGTACCTGTCCCTCGTGCTGGGCGAGCTCGTGCCCAAGCGCCTCGCCATCCAGCGCAACGCGCAGTTCGCCTACGCGGTCGCACCGGTGCTCGACGGCTTCGCCACGATCATGCGACCCGTCATCTGGCTGCTCTCGGTGTCGACGAATGCGGTCGTGCGCCTGCTGGGCGGCGACCCGAACAAGGCGGCGGACGAACTCAGCGACGAAGAGCTGCGCGACATCGTCGCGACGCACCAGAGCCTGCCCGACGAGGAGCGACGGATCCTCGACGACGTGCTGTCCCTGCGGGGACGCCAGGTGAGCGAGGTCATGCGGCCGCGGCCCGAGGTCGTCGCGCTCGACGGCGCCGCGCCCCTGGCCGAAGCGATCGCCCAGGTGCGAGAGCTGCCGTTCTCGCGGTATCCGGTGATCGACGCCTCGCTCGACGACATCGTCGGCTTCGTGCACGTGCGCGACCTGTTCGAGGCCGCGGCGGCCGATGCGGAGCGACCCGTGGTCGAACTCATGCGCCCGGTCGAGTACGTCCCGTCGACGGCCGGGGTGCTGCCGACGCTGACCCGCCTGCGGGCGTCGTCGCACCACATCGCGGTCGTCGTCGACGAGTACGGCGGAACCGACGGCATCGTGACCCTCGAGGACCTCGTCGAAGAGGTCGTCGGCGAGATCTTCGACGAGTACGACACCGAAGAGCGGATGCCGGCCGCCGGCGGCGCCCTCGACGGACGCCTGAATCTGCAGGACTTCGCCGAGATCACCGGGATCGCTCTGCCCCGCGGGGCGTCGGACACGGTCGCCGGGTTCGTCACCGAGATGCTCGGACGCCTCGCGGTGGTGGGCGACGCGGTCGAGGTGCCCGGTGCGACGATCCGCGTCACGGCCGTGGATCGTCGACGGATCTCGGAGATCCGCGTCGCGCTTCACGAGGGAGCGGATGCTCCGGTCGAACCCGCCGGCGAGAACTGACGCTCAGGTCTCGTTCCACAGCCTCCGGTAGTACTCCAGCCGCTCCCGATCGGGGGCGACGCCGTAGGCCTCGATGAGCGCATCGGCCCACCCCGGGCCGAAGTTCCACTCCGTGCTCATCGAGGCCGCGGCGAGGTCCGCCCAGCGATCGGCGACCCCGAGGGCTGCGAGGTCGACATGCGCGAGCGGCCGACCGTCGTCGTCGAGCAGGGTGTTGGGCATGCACGCATCGCCGTGGCACACCACCAGCAGGTCGATGCTCGGCGGCGTGCGCAGGTCGTCCGGCACGGCGACGCCGCGCTCGAGGGCGTTCGAGATCCGCCACTGCGGGCTCCAGTTCCAGGGGCAGTGCTCGACGGGCAGGGCGTCGTGCAGGCTCCGCAGCGCCCTCCCGACCGCGCGCACCGCCGTCGCGGGCTCGTCGGCCCAGCGGGGGTCGACGGCGCTGACGCCGGGCAGCGCCGCGGTGACCAGCCACTCGTGGGTGGCGTCCTGGCCCTGATCGAGGACCTCGGGCACCGCGATCCATCGGCGAGCCCAGCGCATGCGCACGGCCTCGTCGCGCATGTTCGCCTCGGCATCGTGCGGACCCCACTTGATGTAGCGCCCGTCGTCGGTGCGGAAGGTCACGCCTCCGATGCCGTTCACCCAGACGGGGGCCAGTGCGGCCTCGCCGGCGAGGGTCCGCACGACGGCCGGGATCTCGACGGCCTGGCTCGGGATGCTCACGGTGCGGGTCCTCCTTCCGGTCGGTGACGGCTGCACGACCATTCTCTCGTGCGGCCCTTCCGTCCGCCTCCCGCGGCGTAGGCTCGTGGTCGACGGGCCGCCCCCGAGCGGACCGAGGCTCAGTCTGACACTCCGAATCAGCTAAGCTGACACTGAGTCGCACCCGTTTCGAAGGAGAACCGCATGCAGATCCAGGGCTCGAGCGCTCTCATCACCGGCGGTGCGTCCGGTCTGGGCCTCGCCACCGCGCGCAGGCTCGCCGCCGCCGGCGCCGTCGTCACCGTCCTCGACCTGCCGTCGTCGCACGGCGCCGACGTCGCCGCCGAGCTCGGTGGGGTGTTCGTCTCCGGCGACGTGACGAACGCGGACGACGCGGCCGCAGCCGCCGCCGCGGCACAGGACACCGCCCCGCTGCGCATCGTCGTGAACTGCGCCGGCATCGCGCCGCCCGCCAAGGTGCTGGACCGCGAGGGCAACCCCGCCGCGCTCACCGACTTCGAGCGCGTCGTGCGCATCAACCTGGTCGGCACCTTCAACGTGCTGTCGCAGGCCGCGGCCGTCATGGCGAAGAACGACCCGACCGACGACGGTGACCGCGGCGTGATCGTGAACACGGCGAGCGTGGCGGCGTTCGACGGACAGATCGGGCAGCCCGCCTACTCCGCCTCCAAGGGCGGCGTGCATGCCATGACCCTGCCGGTCGCCCGTGAGCTCGCCCGCCACGGCATCCGCGTCTGCACGATCGCGCCCGGCATCATGGAGACCCCGATGCTGATGGGGCTGCCGCAGGCCGCCCAGGATTCGCTCGGCCAGCAGGTGCCGTTCCCCTCGCGACTCGGGCGTCCCGACGAGTACGCCGCCCTCGTGCAGCAGATCGCCGAGAACGGCTATCTCAACGGCGAGACCATCCGGCTCGACGGCGCCATCCGCATGGCACCGAAGTAGACCGCGACCCCCGACCGCGACCCTCGCACCGCCGCCCACGCTCCAAGGAGACCGCATGTCCCTCGCAGGAAAGACCATCCTCATGTCCGGCGGCAGCCGTGGCATCGGCCTCGCGATCGCGCTGCGCGCCGCGGCCGACGGCGCCAACATCGCGATGCTCGCGAAGACCGACACCCCGCATCCCAAGCTCGAGGGCACCGTGCACAGCGCTGCCGAGCAGATCCGCGCCGCGGGCGGACGCGCGCTGCCCATCGTCGGCGATGTGCGCGACGATGACGACATCACCGAGGCCGTGCTGAAGACGCAGGGTGAGTTCGGCGGCATCGACATCGTCATCAACAACGCCAGCGTCATCGACCTCTCGCGCTCGCTCGACCTCGGCGCCAAGAAGTACGACCTGATGCAGGACGTCAACGTGCGCGGTACGTTCATGCTGTCGCGCGCGGCGATCCCGATCCTCAAGGATGCCGAGAACCCGCACATCCTGTCGCTGTCACCGCCCCTGAACCCCAGCCCGAAGTGGCTCGGAGCGCACACCGGATACACGCTCGCGAAGTTCGGGATGACGATGGTCACTCTCGGGCTCGCCGCGGAGTTCGCCCGCGACGGGATCGCCGCGAACACCCTGTGGCCGCGCACCACGATCGCGACGGCGGCGGTGCAGAACCTGCTCGGCGGCGACCGGGTGATGGCCGCGAGCCGCACCCCCGACATCTATGCGGACGCGGCATACGCCGTGCTGTGCAAGCCCGCCGCCGAGTACACCGGGCAGACGCTGATCGTCGAGGACGTGCTCGAGGCCGACGGCGTCACCGACTTCTCGGGCTACGCCGCGGTGGCGGGCACCCCGGACGCGCAGCTGTTCCCCGACATCTTCCTCGACTGACGCTCCGCCGACGGCATCCCGGCCGAGGGCGGGCAGGTCAGAAGAGCAGGTAGACGGCGCCGGCGATCGTCAGCGCGATCACGATGCGGTCGAACAGCACCTGGTCCATGCGCTTCGCCAGGCGGATGCCGCCGAGGGCGCCGATCACGACGAGCGGTGCGAGTACGGCGTCCATGAGCAGCACGTGCCCGTCGAAGAGTCCCAGTCCCGCGAGGAACGGGATCTTGACGAGGTTGATGATGGCGAAGAACCAGGCCGAGGTGCCCAGGAACACCTGCACCGGCGTGCGCGTCGCCAGGAAGTACATCGACAGGACGGGCCCGCCCGCGTTCGCGACCATCGTCGTGAAACCACCGAGCGTGCCGTAGACGCCGGAGAGCAGGATGCCGCCCGAGGCCGGTGCGACCGCATCCGCTCTGTGCTGCCGCCATCGCCGCCACAGGGTGACGGCGATCATCGCGAGCAGGATCACTCCGATCGCGCGCCGCACGATCCCATCGCCCGCGAAGGCCAGGAATGCGAACCCGGCCAGGAGTCCGGCGACCACGGCCGGGGCCAGGCGCAGCAGGGTGGGCCAGTGCGCATGCCGCCGATAGGTGATCAGGGCGAAGACGTCGCCCACGATCAGCAGCAGGAGCATCGCCGCGGTCGAGGTGCGTGCGGGCAGGACGGTCGCGAACAAAGCGATCGCCAGGATGCTGCCGCCCGGCAGTGCGGTCTTCGAGACGCCGATCGTGAGGGCCGCGACGCCGAGTGCCGCCCAGGCGAGGGGCTCGAGTCCGATCACCGTCGCGCGAGGGGACGTGCGGTCATGAGCGGTGCTGCACCGGTCATGAGTGGCGCTGCACTGGCCAGGCCTCGACAACGTCCTTCGACGCCTTGAGCCCGAGACCGGTGTGCTCGCGCACCAGCTTGATCGCATGGATCCTCTCGTCGGCGGCGACGAGGCGGTCGACCTCTGCCGCGACGGATGCCGGAAGGGCGCCGCGCACCGACGACGGCGTGGCCGTGATCGATGAGTATGCGGCCGAGGCGTTCGAGACCGCCGCGAGATGGGGGGCCGTGGTGCTGACCGACCAGTGGTCGATGCGGTCCTTCGCCTCCTGCAGGCGCACACCGGTGTTCTCGCGGTAGACCTTGATGGCCTGGATCTTCTGTCCGGCGGCGACGAGGCGATCGATCTCGGCGATCGCGGTCGGGCTGAGCGCCGAGGCCGACGCGGTCGAGGTGGAGGTGGCGGCGACAGAGCGCCCCATCGTGGGGGACGGGGTGTACGTCTGCGGCTCGGGGGGCTGCGGACGCATCGACCGCAGTGCGGCAGCGAGGATCAGCACGCCGACGGCGATGACGAGGATGACTCCGCCGATGACGAGGATGGTGTCCATCCGCTCAGTCTAGGGACGCGTGCGCTCTCGCCGAAGGGCCTTCCCATCCGCCACCGCGTACCCTGGAGGTATGACCGAGACTCCCCGCACGCCCGAGACGCGCCCCGCCACGGCTCCCGCGTCGTCCCGTTCGGGGGCTGTCCGCTCCACCGGACCCGCCCAGGTGCGTCCGGCGACCGAGGGCTGGACCCAGCTGAAGGATGCCGAGGGGCGGCCGCTGCTGCAGTTCGCGAGCCCCAAACGCGGCAAGCCGCCGGTGCACCTCGCCGATCTGACCCCTGCCGAGCGCATCGAGAAGGTCAAGGAGCTCGGCCTGCCCGGCTTCCGCGCGAAGCAGCTCTCGACCCACTACTTCCGCCACTACACGTCGGATGCGGCGGCGATGACCGATCTTCCGGCCGACACTCGCGAGCAGCTCGTCGCAGGCATGCTGCCGCCGCTGCTCACCGAGGTGCGCCGCCTCGAGACCGATCGCGGAGACACGATCAAGTTCCTCTGGCGTCTGCACGACGGTGCGCTCGTCGAGTCGGTGCTCATGCGCTATCCCGGCCGGATCACGCTGTGCGTGTCGAGCCAGGCGGGATGCGGCATGAACTGCCCGTTCTGCGCCACGGGGCAGGCGGGTCTGACCCGCAACATGTCGACCGCCGAGATCATCGAGCAGATCGTCCGCGCCAACCGTCTGATCGCCGAGGGCGGTCTCGGCGGCAAGACCCTTCGTCAGGCTCAGGGACCGGGGCAGACGCCGGAGCGCGTGTCGAACATCGTCTTCATGGGCATGGGGGAGCCGCTCGCCAACTACAAGCGGGTGATGGACGCGGTGCGTTCGATGGTCGCACCGCAGCCCGACGGCCTCGGCATGAGCGCACGCGGCATCACGGTCTCGACGGTGGGTCTCGTGCCCGCGATCAAGAAGCTCGCCGACGAGGGCATTCCGGTGACCTTCGCCCTCTCGCTGCACGCGCCCGACGATCACCTGCGCGACGAGCTCATTCCGGTGAACTCCCGCTGGAAGGTCGACGAGGCGCTGGATGCCGCCTACGACTACTACGCCAAGACCGGCCGTCGTGTCTCGATCGAGTACGCGCTGATCAAGGACATGAACGACCATGCCTGGCGTGCGGACCTGCTCGCCGACAAGCTCAATGAGCGCGGTCGCGGCTGGGTGCACGTCAACCCGATCCCGCTGAACCCGACGCCCGGCTCGATCTGGACCTCGTCGGACAAGGACGTCACGGACGAATTCGTGCGCCGACTGAACGACGCAGGCATTCCGACCACCCTGCGCGACACCCGCGGCAAGGAGATCGACGGCGCGTGCGGTCAGCTCGTCGCGACGACTGAAGACGAGGCCACCTCCGCAGCGATGGCCTGAGGCCCAGCGGAACCGCTCCGATCGCGGAGGCCGTCCCGGCGACCGAGGTGCTCGGCGCGCGACAGCCATGACTCGATGCGTGCGGGGCTCGCGTCCTTGACGCCGAGCATCCGGGTGGTCCGAACGGAGCGGATGCCGCAGAACCGCAGCGTTCCTCGGGCGACGTGCGTCTGCGCCGGCAGTCCGGTGAACGGCGTGAGGAACCACGGGGTGTCCGCCAGCAGGAACAGCCGACCGTTCGCGGCGGTCAGCAGGCCCTCGGGCATCCCGAGCCTCGAGTAGCGGTACTCCTGCTGCGGCAGGAGTGCCCGATCGAAGAATCCCTTGAGCAGCGCGGGCACCGATCCCCACCAGAGCGGCGTGAAGACCACGACCGTCCGCGCCTCGGCCAGTGCGCGCTTGGCGTCGATCAGGTCGGGCTCGAGCGGCATGCGCTCGCGGTAGCCGAAGCGCAGCGACGGGTCGAAGTCGAGATCGCGCAGGGCGAGGATGCGGGCGTCGCCGTGGGCCGCGGCGTACCGACGCGCGAGTTCTGCGGTGAGGGATCGGGCATCCGGGTGGCCGTCGATGATCAGTGCGGAAGACATGCGGACTCCTATGTTGACAGTGTCAAGCTTTGGTGGACACTGTCAAGATAAGCAACAATGTTGCTTGTGTCAAGTTCCCGATCCGGCTATCACCACGGCGACCTCGCCCACGCGCTCGAGGCGGCGGCGATGCAGCTGCTCGTCGACAGGCCGGCGCAGGAGATCAGCCTGCGCGAGGTCGCGCGCGCGGCGGACGTGAGCCACAACGCGCCCTATCACCACTTCTCCGACCGCCGCGGTCTGCTCAAGGTGCTGGCCGAGCGGAGCATGGCCGATCTGGTCACGGCGGTGCGCACGTCGATCGAGGGCGCCTCCGACCCGGCCTCCGCCGCGGTCGAGGGCGGAGCCGCCTACATCCGCTTCGCCGTCGAGCACCCGCACGGCTTCGACGTGATTTACGACCCGACCGTGTGCATCCCCGGTGAGCCCAGCGAGACCATGGCGCCGCTGATCGCCGAGCTCGAAGAGCTGCTGTCGACCGCATCCGTCGCCGCGGGCCTCGAGAGCGAGAGCGGCGTCACCGCCGTCTGGGGACTCGTGCACGGCCTCGGGACCCTGTGCGCCGCCGGGCACTTCTCCCTCGACGATGCGCTCGCCGCGAGTGCCGAGGCGCTCGCTCGCATGCTCTCCCGCTGACCTCCGCGCTCGGGCTGCGCGCCCTCCGCGCTCGGGCTGCGCGCCCTCCCCGCGCCGGCGGAACAGCGCCGCAGAGGCGGAAACACAGGCTTCGTCCACGCTTTCCACAGGCGGCGTTTCGTAGATTATCGGAATGCCCTATTCTGCTCACCGTCCCGGACGGTTCGATTCCCAGGGTCGGATCATCCTCGACAGCGACCCGAACGCTGACACGGACGACCTCGACTTCCTGCGCGAGTACGAGCCGACCGGCGCCGATCTGCAGGAGCCGCGGCAGGCCGACCCGACCCCCGCGTCCGAGCCCATGCAGGAGCAGGACGCCACGGCATCCGCTCGTCCGGTGCGTGAGCCGAAGCCGCGCCGCCAGCCGCGCGAACGCGCTCCCCGCGTGCCCGGATCCCGCCTTCGTCAGCTGGCGATCCTCGGCGGAGCCGACGGCGAGATCCTCGATCGTGTGCCCGGCGAGACCCCGCGCTTCGTGCAGATGTTCTTCGTGCTCGCCGGGACCGCGCTGGTCTCGGCCATCTCGATGCTGTTCGCGCTGACCACCGGCGTGCAGGCCGCGATCTGGCTCGCCGCCCCGCTGGCGATCGTGTGGGCGCTGATCATCTTCAACCTCGACCGCTTCCTGACCTCGACCATGACCTCGACGAAGAACGTGTGGCGCCTCATCGGCCTCGCGATCCCGCGTGTGGTCATGGCGGCGATCATCGGTTTCGTCGTGGCCGAGCCGCTGGTGCTGCAGATCTTCCACAACGACATCGCCCGCGAGGTCGCCTCGACCAACATCACCCAGGCGCAGTCCGATCAGGACGCACTGGAGACCGGCCCTGAGCGCAAGGCGCTCGATGCCGCCTCCGAACGCGTCGCCGCGCTCGAGAACCAGGCGGCGACGGGGATCGTCGCCGGCACCGACTCGGCGTCCGCGAGCGAATCGGCCGCACAGGGCACGGTCGACGACCTCACCGCCAAGATGACCGCCCAGCAGGGCGTCATCGACCAGGCGCGGGTGCTGTACCAGTGCGAGCTCACCGGCGAAGGCGCGGGCACGGTCCCCGGCTGCACCGGCGTCAACGGCGAGGGCGCGAGCTCGGATGCCGCGCAGGCGCAGCTCGCCGAGGCGCAGCAGACCTACGACGCGCTCGCCGCGCAGCTGCGCACCGCGAACGAGGAGCTGGCTGCGGCCGGCACCGCGGCCAAGGAGAACACCAGCACGTCGGAGACGCAGAACCGCGAGGAGGCGCAGTCGCAGCTGCCCGCCGCCCGTGACAGCTACGACACCGCGCTCGCCGCCTACAACGCGCGTGCCGAGTCGGTCGCCTCCGGCAACGCCGGCGCCATCGGGCTGCTCAGTCAGATCAGCGGACTCAACAGGCTGAGCGAGAAGGAGCCCACGATCCTCTGGGCGCACATCCTGATCGCCGCGCTGTTCTTCATGATCGAGCTGCTTCCGGTGCTGGTGAAGGTGCTCACGTCGTACGGCGACCCCTCGCTCTACGAGAAGGCGGCCGCGATCCGCAAGCAGGTCGCGCTCGATCGGGTCACCGCCGAGGGCTTCCGCGACCGGGCGGCGATCGTGACCGAGCAGTCGCAGGGCATGACGGCGGATGCCGCGACCGGCGAGCCGCAGACCCGCGCCGAGCGCAGGGAGGCGGCGCAGACCGCCGACGCGCGTGCCGAGGCGCAGGAGCGCGAGCTCTCCGAGAAGCGCGCGCAGGCCCAGACGCTCGCCGAGCAGGAGCAGCTGGTCGAGCCCCGCGTCTGAGACGCGGGGGAAGGGCACGGCTCTGAGACCGGTCACGGAGTTCCGGCCCCGGTGTCGGTGGCGGCCGGTAGCGTTGTCCCATGGTCAACTATCGCTATCTCGGCAACAGCGGTCTCAAGGTCTCTGAGATCACCTACGGCAACTGGGTCACGCACGCCTCGCAGGTCGGCGACGACGCCGCCGTGAAGACGGTGCACGCGGCCCTCGAGGCCGGCATCACCACGTTCGACACCGCAGACACGTACGCCAACACGGCGGCTGAGGTCGTGCTCGGCAAGGCTCTCGAGGGCCAGCGCCGCGACGGCCTCGAGATCTTCACGAAGGTCTACTTCCCGACGGGTCCGAAGGGGCCCAACGACACCGGTCTGAGCCGCAAGCACATCCTGCGCTCGATCGACGGCTCGCTCGAGCGCCTCGGCACCGACTACGTCGATCTGTACCAGGCGCACCGCTTCGACTACGAGACCCCGCTGGAGGAGACCTTCCAGGCGTTCGCCGACGTCGTCCGTCAGGGCAAGGCCCTCTACATCGGGGTCTCCGAGTGGACGGCGGAGCAGCTCCGCGAGGGGCACGCTCTCGCGACGCAGCTCGGCATCCAGCTCATCTCGAACCAGCCCCAGTACTCCATGCTCTGGCGCGTGATCGAGGACAAGGTCGTGCCGGCCTCCGAGGAGCTCGGCATCTCGCAGATCGTCTGGTCGCCGATGGCGCAGGGCGTGCTCAGCGGCAAGTACCTGCCCGGCCAGCCGGTTCCCGACGGCTCGCGCGCGACCGACACGAACAGCGGCGCCGACTTCATCAAGAGCTTCCTGCAGGACGACATCCTCACCGCCGTGCAGCGCCTGAAGCCGATCGCCGACGAAGCGGGTCTGTCGATGCCGCAGCTCGCGATCGCCTGGGTGCTGCAGAACCCCAACGTCGCCGCCGCGCTCGTGGGGGCATCGCGCCCAGAGCAGCTCGCCCAGACCGTCAAGGCCTCGGGCGTGACGCTCGACGCCGACACGCTCGCCGCGATCGACACGGCGCTCGGCGACGCGGTCACCAGCGACCCCGAGCACACCTACTCGAGCTCGCCCAAGACGCGCCTGGTCTGAGGCTGGACACGACGAAGGCCGTCGCCCCTCGGGGCGGCGGCCTTCGTCGTATCGCGCGGGTTACTCCTTCACCGCGCCGGCGGTCAGGCCCTGCACGATCCAGCGGCTCGCGAGCGCGAACATCGCCATGGTCGGCAGGATCGTCAGCACGGCGGCGGCCGACATGGAGCCCCAGTCGATGTTGAACGTCGAGATGAAGCCGTTCAGCGCCGAGGGCACCGTGCGGTTCGCGTCCGTGTTCATCAGCACGACCGACAGGAACAGCTCGTTCCAGCAGTTGACGAAGTTGAAGATGAACGCGGCGATGATTCCGGGGGTCATCACCGGCACCAGCACCCGGAACAGCGCGCCGAAGCGCGAGCATCCGTCGATCATCGCCGCCTCTTCGAGCGCGTCGGGGACGTTCTCGAAGAAGCCGCGCAGCATCACGGTGGAGAACGGGATGCAGATCGCGATGTAGACGAGGATCAGGCCGGGCTTCGTGTCGACGAGGCCGAGGTCGGTCATCATCGAGTAGAGCGGTCCGAGCGCGATGAAGGCGGGGATCATCTGCGTGAGCAGGAACGCCACGAGGACCGTGCCCTTGCCGCGGAACTCGAAACGCGCGATCACGTAGGCGCTCAGCAGGGCGATCAGCGTGGCCACGGCCCCCGCGATGATCGCGACGAGCGCCGAGTTGCCCAGGAACGTCGCGAACGCGCTCTGCTGGAAGAGCGTGACGTAGTTGTCGAACGACGGCTCGCTGGGCCAGTACTCGATCGGGAACCGGTTGATGGTGCCCGGGGACTTGATCGAGGTCAGCGCGATCCAGTAGAGCGGGAACAGTGTGATCACGAGCCAGAGGCCGAGGCCCACCACGCGGACCACGCCGCCGGGGGTGATCCGCCGCTTCGGCTTCGGCCGCGGGGCCTTCGCGAGATCGGGGACGGTGAGACGCCGGGTCTCGGTGACCGTGGTGCCGGTGATGGTCATCGCTGGACCCTCCGCATCGCCATCAGGTAGAACGCGCAGAACACGAACAGGAACGCGACGACGATGAGTCCGATGGCGCTCGCGATGCCGTAGTTGCCCTGCTGGGTGTAGTTGATCATCCACGTCGTGATGATGTGCGTCTGGTTCGCCGGCCCGCCGTTCGTCATCGCGTAGATGATGTCGGGGAAGTTGAAGATCCAGATGATGCGCAGCAGGATCGTGAGCAGCAGCGTCATCGAGATGTACGGGATGATGATCGAGAACAGCTGTCGGGCCTTGCCCGCGCCGTCGAGGCTCGCGGCCTCGAGCATCTCATCGGGCACGGACTGCAGGGCCGCGAGGATCATGATCGCGAAGAACGTCACGCCGTACCAGACGTTGGCCGCGATCACCGCGAACATCGCCAGCTTCGGATCCGCGAGCCACGGAAGCGGCGCCTCGATGAGTCCCGCCTTCATGAGCAGGTCGTTCACGACACCGAACTCGGCGTTGAACATCCAGCGGAACAGCATGCCGATGAGGAAGCCCGACACCGCCCACGGGAAGAACACGAGCGCCTGGTAGAGGCCGCGGAAGCGGAAGCGCTTGCGCAGCGCGAGCGCGATCAGGAACCCGATCACGAGCTGCGGCACGAGCGACCCGACGACCCACAGCACCGAGTTCCACGCGACGATGGGGAAGGCCGGGTCCTGGAAGACGGTGACGAAGTTGTCGAAGCCCACCCAGGGGGTGGAAGTGAGATCCCACAGGTTCCAGTCGTGGAAGGCCATGCGTGCGCCCTGCAGCATGGGCCAGTAGGTGAACCAGCACACGAACACGATCGCCGGGGCCATGAAGGCCAGCAGCGTCAGCGCGTGGCGGCCACGGAAGGGGCGGCGCCGGCGGGATGCCGGGGAGGCCCCGCCGGCGGTGCCGACGGAGCCCCCTTCGAGTGCGGTCCGGGTCACGGATCAGCCCTTTTCCGCTGCGTACTTCTCGGTCCAGAACGTGTCCCACGATTCGAGCAGCTCGCTGGTGGACATGTTGCCCAGCAGCACGTTCTGCACGTCCTGATCGGACTTCTGGATCCACTCGGTCCACCAGCTGACACCGCGCGGCTGGCGCACGTTGACGTAGGTGTCGGGGTCCTCGGTCATGGTGACGTAGCTGGTCCACGGTCCGGTCGAGTAGAACTCGTCATCGGCCGCCTCCGAGATGATCGGCACGAGGCTGTTGGCCTGCGCGAACTCGGTGGCGGGCTCGGTCGACGAGAGGAACTCGACGAGCTTGACCGCGGCATCCTGGTGCTCGCTCTTCTCGGCGACACCCCATCCGGCGACGGCGAGCGGCTGTGCGGCCTTGCCCGAGGGGCCGACGAGGAGCGGCGCGGTGTCCCACTGGTCCTCGGTCAGCGACGAGTCCTGCACGGTCGCGATGACCTCGGGGTCCTGCAGCAGGAACGCGGTGGTGCCGTTGGTGAAGCCGGCGACCATCTCGGGGTATCCCCACGAGACGGCGGACGGAGGCGACGCCTTCTCGAACAGCGCGAAGTAGTCGTCGACCGCGTCCTGCGCTTCGGGGGCTGCGAAGATCGTCGAGCCGTCCTCCAGCAGGAAGGCGTCGTCGACGTCGAGGTCGTCGATCGTGTAGGCCTCGATCGCCGCGACCACGTTGCTGTTGGCGTTCGCTCCGCCGCGGAACGCGTAGCCGTAGATGTTGTTCGACGGGTCCTGGATGGCGCTGGCCTGCTCGAGCAGATCCTTCCAGCTGTGCGGCGGGCCGTCGAAGCCGGCGTCGGCGACGAGGTCCGTGCGGTAGAAGAGCGAGAGACCGTAGAAGCCGTACGGCACGAAGTAGCTCTTGCCGTCAGCTGCGACCGACGCCGCCTGTGCGTTGTCGGTCAGCGCGTCCCAGCCGTCCCACTTCTCGAGGTCGCCCGAGATGTCGTGCAGCCAGCCGTTGTTGGCGAACGGGCCGACCGTGATGTCGCGGACCTCGAGGACGTCGACGCCCTTGCCGGACTGCAGCATCTGCTGGATCTTCTGGTCGGCCTGCTCGGTGGGCGGCGAGACGAGGTTGACCTTGATCTTCGGGTTGTCCGCCTCGAACTCGTCGAGCAGGCCGCGGATCAGGTCGGTGCGGGCGGGGTTGGTCAGGCTCTCGACCATCTGCAGGGTGACGGTGCCGTCGGCGGATTCGCCGCCGCTGCCGCCGGAACAGCCGGTGAGCGCGAGCACGGCGGCGGTGCCGAATCCGGCGGCCGTCAAGACTCTGTTCTTCTTCACGAGGTGCCTCTCGATTGGTGGTTGTGGTGTGTCGGGTGAGGGATGGAGCGGGTCAGGAGACGACGATCGCGTCGGCGGTGCGGATGCCGGCGCGGCGCAGGATCTGCGGGATGCAGCGTTCGACGAAGGCCTCGAAGTCCGACGCCTCGCTGTACAGGTGCGCAGACAGGCGGAAGTAGCCGATGCCGCGGAAGCTCGTGAACGCCGTCTCGACGCCGGTCGCGTCGAGCAGGTCCATCCGCAGCGCGTCGGCCTCTTCGCGGGTGGAGCCGAGTCCGAGGGGCAGGCGCACGAGGCGCATCGACGGCACGGGAGAGGGCAGCGGGGTGAGCGGGTCGTCGTCGCCGTAGGGTCGCAGGCCCTCGGCGATGATCTCGGCGCCGGCATCCGCCATCTGCGCCATCGCCTGCCGTGTGTTCGCCCAGCCGAACTCGGTCTCGATGAAGTCGATCGAGGCGGGAGTCGCGAGGTAGGTCGTGGCGTCGATCGTGCCCTGAGTGTCGAAGCGCTCGGGATACGGCTCGTTCGCGGCCCAGGAGTCGATCAGCGGCCAGAGGTCGTCGCGGTCGGGCGCGGTGGTGACGAGCAGAGCCGAACCGCGCGGTGCGCAGGGCCACTTGTGCAGGTTGCCGAACCACCAGTCGCCCCCTGCGACGGCCGCCGCGTCGGCGACGAGGCCGGGGGCGTGCGCTCCGTCGACCAGTGTGCGGATGCCGCGCTCGGCGACCAGGTCGGCGATGCGGCGGGTGGGAAGCATGCGGGCGGTGGGCGAGGTGATCTGGTCGACGACGATCAGGCGGGTGCTCGGGGTCAGTGCGTCGGCGAAACGCTGCACGACCTCATCGTCGGAGGCCAGCAGCGGCAGCTCGACCGCGCGCACGGATGCTCCGAAACGACGGGCCAGGCGCTGGGCGCCCATCGTGATCGCGCCGTAGCCCTGATCGGTGACGAGGATCTCGTCGCCAGCGCTCAGCTGCAGGGCGTTGTAGACGACCGTGGCCGCCGCGGAGGCGTTGGGCACGAAGGCGCTGTCCTCGGGGCGGGCACCCACGAAGGGCGCGGTGCGCTCGCGGGCGGCCTGCACCCGCTCGGCGATGCGCGGGAACCACTCGACCGGGCTGAGGTCGGCGCGGCGACGCAGAGCATCCTGCTGCGCGACGACTGCGGTGGGCACGGCGCCGAACGAGCCGTGGTTGAGGTGGATGACGTCGGGGTCGAGGGGCCACGCGTCACGGGCTCGCAGGCCGGAGTTCAGCGTGAGCGGTGCGGGGAAAACTGGTGCGGGCATCGGTCCTCGTCGGTGCATCAGGGGGAGTTGTTGCACAACTTTGCCACAGAGGTTCCGAAATGACCATGAAAAGGTGAAGATGAAACATAGTCGTCATACGAATTTGACGAGGCCGGTATGTCCGACAGACTCTCAGAGGAATTGGGCGGTGTCAGGAGGATGTCGATGAGCGCTCTGGATACTGCTCTGCATGGACTGCGCGCACTGATCGCCGACGGAGCGCTGCGACCCGGTGATCGGCTGCCCAGTGAGGGTGAGCTCTGCGAGCGGCTCGGCGTCTCTCGCGGGTCGCTGCGCGAGGGCATCCGGATGCTGGCCGCCCTCGGCGTGCTCGAGACCCGCCACGGATCGGGCAGCTATGTGAGCGAGCTTCGCGCCGCCGACCTCATCGGCAGCCTCTCGCTCACCGTCGGGCTGCTGCCGATGGAGGGAGTGCTCGAACTGACCGAGCTGCGTCGGGTGCTCGAACCGCATGCCGCCGCACTCGCCGCCGCCCGCATCGACACCGAGACGGTCGAGGAGCTCGGCCGGGTGCTCGACGAGATCGAGGGCAGCGATGATCTCGAACTCCACTCGCGCCTCGACCATGCCTTCCACATGACGATCTCGCGGGTGGCGGGCAACGACGCGCTCACGAGCCTGATCGACGTGCTGCGCTCGCGCTCACGGGCCTACCGGATCCCGGATGCCGGTGACGCCGCCGAACTCAAACTGCACTCCGACGCGGGGCACCGCGCGATCCTCCGGGGGCTCGCGGCGGCAGACCCGGTCGCGGCATCGGCTGCGGCATCCGCGCACGTCGCCCAGACCGAGTACTGGGTGCGCCGGTACACCGACGTGAGTCTGATCGAACCCACGTCGGTGCCGGCATCCGACTGACCCGTGCGTCCCGGCTGTGCCTAACCGTGCCGATGGGCGGATCGACCGCAGTCTCAGGCGAGGGTGATGTCGACCTGGATCTCGGTCGCGATGCGCTCGAGATCACGACGCAGCGCGTCGAGGTCGACAGAGGCGGGAACCCGCGCGATCACGGATGCCTCGAACAGGCGCCCGCCGGCCATCGCGGCATCCCGGGTCTCGGTGGCCAGCTCTTCGATGCTGAGCTCATGCGCGCTCAGCACGTTCGAGATCTCGCGGACGATCCCCGAGCGGTCGTTGCCGAGAACCCGGATCTCGAGCACCTCCGCCTCGGCGTCCGCCGCGGGTGAGCCGGCGAGGACCGCGAGCGTGAGCAGCCCCTGGCCCTGCAGCTCGCGGAGCGCGCTCTGCAGCCCGTCCGAGTGTTCCGGAGCGACCGAGACCTCGATCACGCCCGCGAAGGTTCCGGCGAGCTCGGCCAGCGAGCTGTTCTCCCAGTTGCCGCGGTGGGCATCGACGACATCGGCGACGGCTGCGACGAGACCGGGGCGGTCAGCACCCGCGACAGTGAGGATGAGAGTAGTCATGCGGCCAGCGTAGCTGTTCGCAATTCAGCACCCAGTGGTCTCATCCCGGGCGCTCGGGTGATCAAGTGGCAGAACGAGGGTATCCGTGCTGAATTGTGAACGAGCAGGTCAGCCGCACCGAGGTCGGCCGCTGAACTCGAGTCCAAGCGCGCGCATCTAGGGTGGGCGGATGAGGCGAAGACATCGAACTCGCGCTCGCCCACACGAAAGACGACAGGCTGAAAGGGTCGCTCCTGGTCAGCGACGACTTGCGCATCCCTCCCTGGACATCACGCCTGGTCGTTGGCGGGTTCCAGTGCGGCGACCGCGTCCAGTGCGCCGCGCACGGCGGGGATCGGCTCGCTGTGATCGCCGTTTCGTGCGTGGATGACGCAGCTCGTGACGAACGCGGAGATCACGCCGTCGTTGGAGATGATCCATGGGCCCACGAGGATGAAAGGGTCGTTGCCTGATGTTGCTACGCCGGAAAGGCTGAAGTCTCCGTAAGTGTGGTGCGAGAATGCCACGGTCACCAGATCGCCGTGTCGGACGTCGCTGGGCGATTGCTCAGCTCCCTCGCCGACGTGCCCAGGCTCGGCCGGAACGGCTCTCAGCTCCGATGCGGGTTGGCGGGTGACGCTGGAGGTTCCACCGGTGGTGACCGTCTTGCGGGGGCCGCCGAGCACTTGGTCGGCGATCGCGATATCTCCGGCGAGAGACTGTCGGGACGCGCCGCGTATCGCGTACAGCCCGTACCGTGCGGAGCCGAGGACAGCGCTCAGCTGCTCGCCGATCTCCACGGATCCGAGGAACGTCTTCATGCCTGCGACGTCACGCCGAGCGGGGGTGAGGGATGCCATGCGGCCAGCCTATCGAGACGGCCGGAGCGCGCCGCGACGGGCGCGGTGAATCGCCCACGGGCAGGGGCGGACTCGGGAACCGGCACCCTGCTCAGTCGACCCAGACCCCGGTCTCGAGGAGGTGATCGAGGCGGGCGCGGTGCGGGGCGAGGTCCCACCCCTGCTGCGCGACCCAGTCGTCGTTGAAGTACGTGCCCGCATAGCGGATGCCGCTGTCGCAGATCAGCGTGACGATGCTGCCGGTCTCGCCCGCCGCGCGCATCCGCGCGATGAGCTGGAATGCGCCGTAGAGGTTGGTGCCCGTCGAGCCGCCGGCGAGGTGCAGGGTGCGCTCGCGCAGCATCCGGATCGCCGCGATCGAACCGGCGTCGGGCACCTGGATCATCTCGTCGATCACGGTCGGCACGAAGGACGCCTCGACGCGTGGGCGGCCGATGCCCTCGATGCGGCTGGGGCGCCCGACGGGCGGATCGACCGTGCCCGCCCAGCCGTCGTAGAACGCCGAGCCCTCGGGGTCGACGACCGCGATCTGCGTCTCGTGGCGGCGGTACTTGACGTACCGGCCGAAGGTCGCGCTCGTGCCGCCGGTGCCTGCGCCCACGACGATCCAGCGGGGGATCGGATGCCGCTCCTGCGACAACTGGCTGAACACGCTCTCGGCGATGTTGTTGTTGCCGCGCCAATCCGTCGCACGCTCGGCGAACGTGAACTGGTCGAGGTAGTGGCCGTGGCACTCGGACGCCAGGCGCTGCGCCTCGGGCGACATGTCCTCGGCGCGGTCGACGAAATGGCAACGTCCGCCGTAGAACTCGATGAGGTCGATCTTCTCCTGGCTCGTCGAGCGCGGCACGACCGTCACGAAGGGCAGACCGAGCATCCGGGCGAAGTACGCCTCGGAGACGGCGGTCGATCCGCTCGAGGACTCGACGAGCGTGGAGTTCTCGTCGATGCGGCCGTTCACGAGCCCGTACAGGATGAGCGAGCGCGCCAGGCGGTGCTTGAGCGACCCCGTGGGGTGCACCGACTCGTCTTTCAGGTAGAGATCGATGCCCCACTCCGGCGGCAACGGGAACAGGTGAAGATGGGTGTCGGCGCTGCGGTTGGCGTCGGCCTCCAGCAGGGCGATCGCAATGCTGGTCCAGTCGCTCATCCTTCGAGCGTAACGGTCGCCTACTTCGGCGTGAACCCGCCCTCGCCCGTCTCGCCGTCGTACGTGAAGATCTGGTCCTCCAGCGTGATCTTGATGTCGTCGCCGAGCGGCTGCTGAGCGAGAAGACGCTCCTCGAGCATCGTCATCCGCTCCTCGTACTCCTGCGCCTGCGCCGCGTCGACGCCCCAGAGAGTGGCGACCTTCATGTCGGTGAGGAAGAAGAGGAAGGCCGCGACCGCGGTGCGGTTGAAGTCGTTGTCGGGAATGCTCTGCCAGAGAGCGCCGCTGTCGCGGAGGCGCTTGTACTCGTCCATCTTGGCGTCGAGGATGTCGGCGATCTCGGTACCGGCCCCGGCATCCGGGCCGCTGGGAGGCTCGCTGATCGATGTGGGGAGCGGCGCGGTCGACGGATCGGTCCTCGTCGCGGTGAGGGAACCCAGCAGCACGGCGACCGCGATGATGCCGACGATCAGCACCGCTCCGATCGAACCGAACACGATCCCGATCGCGCGGCCGGACGTCCGCGCCGGGGCGGGCGCGCCGATGCCGGGGTAGGCGGCGGTCGGGTAGATCCCGGGCTGCGAGGCCGCGCCGAACTGCGAGGCCGTGCCGGGCTGCCCCGCTGTGCCGGGCTGCCCCGTCGACGCGTAGGGCGGAAGCTGCGGGGGCGGCGGAGGGCCGTATCCATCGAGGGAGGCCGCCGGCGGAGCACCCGGTGCAGGAGAGGCGGGCCCGCTCAGCGGAGGAGCGAGCGGTACGACGTGCGGCGCCGTCTCGGACGTGCCGGGAATGGCGGGCGGCGGAGGGATGACAGGGTCGGCGCGCGGATCGGGCTCGTGCGGATCGACCATCGTGCTCCCCCTCCATCGACGACACCGGCTCGGCGCGCTCTCGCCCCCAGGCTAGCGGCCTCGGATCAGTGCCGGATCAGTGCCCGGATCACCGCTCAGATCACCGTGCCGGCTCGCGAGGTGCCGCCGTCGCCATCGATGTGCAGCAGTGAGGCCTGCGACTGCTCCTGCTGCAGCTGGAACTCGAAACGCGAGCGATCGCCGCGGTGATACGCGACGAAGTACTCGATCGGGATGCCGTCGGCCGCCCGGCTCACGCTGCGCAGCCGCAGGAGGGCGGAGCCGGCGCTCACGCCCAGATGCTGTGCCTGGTCATGGGTCGCGACGGTGGCCTCGGCCGAGCGCACCCCGCTCGTCGCGACGATGCCGTTGTCGGCGAGGAGGCGGTAGAGGGACGCCTCGGAGAGATCGACGCCGAGGGTGACGTGGCCGACCGTTTCCGGCATCCAGGTCGTGGAGAGCGACCACGGCTCGCCGTCGACATGGCGCAGCCGCTCAAGCGCGACGACGGGTGCGCCGGGCTCGAGGTCGAGGGCGGCGGCGATCTCGTCGTCGGCGACGGCGGGCTCGTGGCGCAGCACATCGCTGTGCACATGTCCGCCGCGTCGCTCGACGTCGTCGTAGAGACCGATCAGGGTGTGCACGAGGCTCTCACTGGTGCGGGGGCGGGACACGAACGTGCCCTTGCCCTTGACGCGTTCGACGAGCCCCTCGTGCTCGAGCTGCGCCAGGGCCTGTCGCACGACGGTGCGGGAGATGCCGTAGCGCTCGCAGAGCCGGTGCTCTCCCGGCAGCGGATCGCCCGGCTGCAGGCCGTCGCGCGAGATGCCCCCGACGATGAGCTGGCGCAGCTGGTCGTACATGGGCGCCGCGGAATGGCGGTCGATCGCATCATCCATGTCAGTACGCGACGCCCGCATGCAGGATCACGTTGGCGTAGGGGGTGAACTCGCCCGAGCGCACGAACGCCCGCGCGGAGTGGGTGAGCGCCTTGAACTCGACGTGCGGGACCATGGCGATCTCGAAGTCCTGGCCGGCGAACCTCTCGCGCAGCGCCGCCAGGATCTCAGGGCTCTTCTCGGCGACCTCCTCCGAGACGGTCGCGCCCTCGACGACGAGCTCGGCGAGCACCGTGTCGAGCACGTCGAGGAACGCGGGCGCGCCCGGGCGGTAGGCCAGATCGATGCGCTCGGATCCCGGAGGGATGGGCAGCCCCGCATCGGTCACGACCAGCAGATCGGTGTGCCCGGTCTCGCTGATCACTCGGGAGAGGGCGGGGTTGATGGTCGTCGCTGTCTTTCGCATGATGTCTCCTCGTGCGGGGTCGGACGGATGTCGGGGCCGGAGGGCGGATGCGGTCAGAGGGCGTCGCGGGCCGCGAGGAACGCGTCGACCTCGGCGCGCAGCGGCAGGCTCGGCGATGCGCCCTGCTTGGTGACGGCGAGCGCTCCGGCCGCGGTGGCCAGACGCACGGCATCGGTCAGCTCCCACCCGTTGGCGAGCGCGGCGCCGAGGTATCCGGCATACGCATCGCCGGCCGCGGTCGTGTCGACCGCCTCGACGGGGAAGGGTGGGACGACGAAGGCGGCGTCCGCCGTGACGACGCACGACCCCTGCCCCGCGAGGGTGATCACGGCCGCGCCGACACCCCGGTCGAGGAACCAGCGGCCCGCGAGCTCGGCACTGGTCGCGTCGACGACCTCGATGCCGCTGAGCACCGAGGCCTCGGTCTCGTTCGGGGTGACGATGTCGATGTTCGCCCACACCGAGTCGTCGAGCGGAGCGGCGGGGGCCGGGTCGAGGATGACGGTCATGCCGTGCTCGCGTGCACGGGCGGTGATGTGCGCGGTGAGCGCCGAGGGCGTCTCGAGCTGGGTGAGCAGCACCGAGGTCGTGGGCGCGAGGGCGGCCAGCGCCGAATCGATCTGTTCGGTGCTGAGGGCCGCGTTGGCGAGCGGAACCATGACGATGTCGTTCTGCGCCGATGCGTCGACGCGGATGTGCGCGACACCCGTCGGACCGGGCACGGTGCGCAGATGGGCCAGATCGACGCCCGCCTCGCTGAGGCCGTCGACGACGAGGTCGTGGAAGAGGTCGTCGCCCACGCATCCGACGAAGCTCGTGCGAGCCCCCGAGCGTCCGGCCGCGACGGCCTGGTTCGCGCCCTTGCCGCCGAGCATGAGGGTGAACTCGTCACCGAGGATGGTCTCTCCCCGTGCCGGAAGGCGGGTCGAGAAGGTCGTCACGTCTGCGGTCACACTGCCGACGATGACGACGCCGGTGCGATCGGGCGAGGTGGCGGCTGTCATGGCACTCCTGATCGTCGTCGATGCGGGGTGCTTTGACATCCTCCGCGGCTGTCATTACATTAGCCGAATCTGAACCTGTAACGACAGGTTGTGCACAAGGAGACCCGATGACTGCCGCGGCCCCCCGTCTCTACGTCGACAGCGCGGACGTCGATCGCGTCGCCTCGCTCCTCACCGCGGGCGTCGTGCACGGTGTGACGACGAACCCGACGATCCTCGAGCGGGGTGGGCGCACTGCCGCCGAGATCCCCGACCTGTACGCGCGGTGGTCCGCCGAGGGCGCGCGGGAGATCTTCTTCCAGACCTGGGGCGGCGACACGGCATCGTTCCTGCGCAATGCCGAGACCATCCGGGCGCTGGGCGACCGCGTGGCGGTGAAGGTCCCGGCCACGCGCGACGGCTTCGCCGCGGCATCCGCTCTCGTCGCCGACGGCGCCACCGTGCTCGTCACCGCCGTCTACTCCGTCGCGCAGGCACTGGTCTGCTCCTCGATCGGAGTGCAGTACATCGCCCCCTACCTCGGCCGGATGCGGGACGCCGGCATCGACGGGGATGTCGTGATCGCCCGGATGCAGGAGGTCTGCGCCGGGAGCGGCACCGACGTGCTCGCCGCGAGTCTGCGCTCGCCTGACGACATCACCGGGCTGCGTCTCGCCGGGGTGCCGTATTTCACCGCCGCCCCCGATGTGATCGAGCAGATGCTGTTCCACGAGGTCAGCGACGGCTCGGCGGTCGAGTTCGACGCGGCGATGGTGCGGCTCGGAGCCTGAGTCCTCGCGTGCCGGTCGGGCGGGTCTAGGCGGCGGCCGCCTGGCGCAGCCACCGCTCGACGCCGGCGATATGCGCGGTGGCGAGCGAGGTGGCGAGCGCCGGGTCGTGCCGGGCGATGGCCTCGGCGATGGCGCGATGCTCCGAGAGCGTGCGCTCGACCGCCCCGGCCTCGGTGAGCCCGCGCCACACCCGGGCGCGCACGGTCTGACTGCTCAGGTGCTCGATGAGGCTGGCGAGGTAGGCGTTGCCGGCCATTCCGACGATCTCGCGGTGGAAGCGGATGTCGTGCTCGACCAGCTCCTCGACGCTGACGCCGGCGTCGATCGAGCCGACCTCGCTCTCGAGGTGCGCGATCGCCTCGTCGCTGCCGAGGGTCGCGGCGAGGCCGGTCGCCTGCGACTCCAGCATCCGTCTGACGGCGAAGATCTCGAGCATCGAGTCGTCATCGTGCATGTCGACCACGAACGACATCGCTTCGAGGAGCAGGTGCGGTTCGAGGCTCGTCACGTAGGTGCCGTCGCCGCGGCGCACATCGAGCACTCGGATCACCTCGAGGGCCTTCACGGCTTCGCGCATCGAGTTGCGTGACAGGCCGAGGCGTTCGGACAGCTCCTTCTCGGGAGGGAGTCGGTCGCCCGGCGCGAGCTCGCCCGACACGATCATCGCCTTGATCTTCTCGATCGCCTCGTCAGTCACTGCCATGGCGTCATCCTAGCCAGTCATCGGATGTCTGCGGCAGGATGGGCGTATGCGCGCACTCGATTCGCACCTGCATCTCTGGGACCCGGAGCTTCTGCACTACACCTGGCTCGAGGGGCCGCTCGCGTGGCTGTTCGCGGAGACCGAGATCGAGCACGCGCGCATCCCGCGTGCGACGACCGAGCGGGCGGTCTTCGTGCAGGCCGAGACGGTCGAAGACGACTTCCTCGAGGAGGTCCGCTGGGTGGCGTCTCTCGCGCAGCGCGTCGGCGTCGTAGGCATCGTCGCCGGCGCGAGGCTCGACCGCGGCACCGACACGACCGCGCATCTCGAGGGCCTCGCCGGCGAGCAGCTCGTGGTCGGCGTGCGGCACAACCTGCAGGGCGAACCGGACGGACTCGCGGTGTCGGCCGCGTTCGTGACCGGCGCGCGCGAGGTCGCCGCCCGCGGCTGGTCGTTCGATGCGTGCGTGCGCGCCTCGCAGCTGCCCGAGATCGCCCGCCTCGCGGGAGCGGTGCCCGAGCTGCGGATGGTGCTCGACCACCTCGGCAAGCCGGAGGTCGGCACCGCGGATGCTCCGGTGGCGCCGACGATGGAGTGGGTGCGCGATCTCGACGATCTGGCCCGGCATCCGAACGTGTGGTGCAAGCTGTCGGGGCTGCCTGCGGAGGCGGGCGGCGACTGGTCGCCGGAGCAGCTCGCGCCCTACCTCGACGCGGCCGCGGATTCCTTCGGCGTCGAACGGCTGATGTGGGGCAGCGATTGGCCGGTGTCCGTCATCGGCCCCGCGGAGGAGGGCGACCCGCACAGGACCCCCGACGGATCGCCGATGTATCAGCCGACGGCGCGGAGCCGATGGGCGGATGCCGTGATCGCCTGGGCCGAGCGCCGCGGGCATGACGTCGACGCCCTCATGTGGCGGAATGCCGAGGATTTCTACCGGATCGGCCGGCGGCCGACGCAGGAGGATGCTCGGGAGGAGCGCCCACGCCGCGGCATCCTGGGCTGGTTGCGGGGAGAGCGCTCGTAGCGCGCGATCGCGAGCGCAAGCGCACGCGCGAGCGCGGGCGCGAGCGTACGCGCGATCGCGGGCAGCGCAGACGGCCCAGAACACCGTGACCCGGCGGGACGCGGCGAGTCAGCTCCCGACGGGACGCAGGCGCAGCTGGGCCATTCCGCCGTCGACCTCGATGAACGTCCCGGTCGTGGAGCCGGCGGCAGGGCTCACCAGATACGCGACGGCCGCGGCCACCTCGTCGGGCGAGACCAGCCGGCCATGCGGCTGACGGGCTTCGAGGGCGGCGCGTTCGGCGGCGGGGTCGTCGGCCGAGTCGAGCAGTCGGCCGACCCACGGGGTGTCGGCGGTGCCGGGGTTGACGGCGTTGACGCGGATGCCCTCTCGCAGATGGTCGGCGGCCATGGCCCGGGTCAGCGCCGAGACGGCACCCTTCGACGCGCTGTACAGGGCGCGCTGCGGGAGTCCGGTCGTCGACGCGATGGATGCCGTGTTGCACACCGCCGCGCTCGGCGACCTCTTGAGCCAGGGCAGCGCGGCCGACGTCACGCGGGCGATCCCGGTGACGTTGATCGAGAGCACGCGCGCCCATTCCTCGTCGTCGTTCGCGCTGATGTCGCCCTGCGCGCCGACGCCGGCATTGTTGACCACGATGTCGATGCGGCCGAACTCCGCGGCGACGGCGGCGACGGCGGCATCCACCGATGCGCGGTCGGACACGTCGGCGGTGAACGCCGCGAAGGCGGCATCCGCCCCCGAGGTGTCGCGGTCGAGCACGGCGATCCGCGCTCCGTCGGCGTGCAGGCGGGCGGCGATGGCGGCCCCGATGCCGGATGCTCCGCCGGTGACGATCGCGACGAGCCCGTCGAGTGCCGGGGTGTGGATCTGCGTGCTCACTTCTGTGCCTCCCAGGCCACGAACTCCTGGCGCTGATGCCCCAGTCCTTCGATCTCGATCTCGACCACGTCGCCCGCCTTCAGGTACGGGAATCTGCCGCCGAACGCGACCCCCTGCGGGGTGCCGGTGAGGATCAGATCCCCCGGCTCGAGAGTGACGTACTGCGACAGGTGGTGCACGATCGTGCGCACGTCGAAGATCATGTCGTTCGTGTTCGAGTCCTGGCGGGGCTCGCCGTTGACCCAGCTGCGCAGCCGCAGCTCGTCGACGTCGACCTCGTCGGGGGTGACCAGCCACGGGCCGGTGGGGTTGAAGCCCGGGGCGATCTTGCCCTTGGACCACTGCCCGCCCGAGACCTCCATCTGGAAGGCGCGCTCGGAGACGTCGTTCGCCACCACGTAGCCGGCGATGTGCGCGTCGGCCTCGTCGGGGGAGTCGAGGTAGGAGGCTCGGGCACCGATCACGATGCCCAGCTCCACCTCCCAGTCGGTCTTCTCGCTGCCCCGGGGGATCGTGACCGCATCATTCGGGCCGACGACCGTGTTCGGCGTCTTCAGGAACATGATCGGCACGGTGGGCGGCTCCGCCCCGGATTCCCTCGCGTGCGCGGCGTAGTTCTGCCCGATGCAGATCACGGCGCTGGGGCGGACGATCGGCGCGCCGATGCGCAGTGCGGCGGCATCCTCGAGCTCGGGAAGCTCACCGGCCGCACGGGCCGCCTCGACGCGTGCGACGACGTCTCCGGCGAGGAAGTCACCGTTCACATCGGATGTCACGGACCGCAGATCGAGGTAGCGGTCACCCTCGACGAGGACGGGGATCTCGGCGCCGAGGCTGCCTAGACGTGCGAACTTCATGTCTCTCCTGATCAGTGCCGTTTCCGCCGGTGCGGCGGCGCGCTGTCGTAGCGCGGCTCGTTGACAGTATAGACATCGGATGTTTACACTCCAAGAGATCTGCACGAATCCTTCCCCCCGTGCACGAGAGGATCCCGTGAGCCGCATCGTCGCCCTCGACACGACCGACATCCGCTTCCCGACGTCGCTGAGTCTGGACGGCTCGGACGCGATGAATCCCGACCCCGACTACTCCGCCGCGTACGTGATCGTACGCACGGATGCAGAGGACGGCATCGACGGCCACGCCTTCGTCTTCACGATCGGCCGCGGCAACGACGTGCAGGTCGCGGCGATCGACGCGCTCGCCGGACACCTCGTCGGTCGTGAGATCGAGCCGCTCCTCGACGACATGGGCGGCACGTTCCGCGACATCATCGGGGACTCCCAGCTGCGCTGGCTCGGACCGGAGAAGGGCGTCATGCACATGGCGATCGGCGCCGTCATCAATGCGCTGTGGGACATCAAGGCCAAGCGCGCGGGGCTCCCGCTCTGGCAGCTGCTGGCGCGGATGACGCCAGAAGAGCTGGTGGACCTGGTGGACTTCCGCTATCTCACCAACGCACTGACCCGCGACGACGCCCTCGAGATCCTGCGCGCCGCCGAGCCCGGCCGCGCCGAGCGCGAGCGCGAGCTGCTCGCCACCGGCTACCCCGGGTACACGACCAGCCCCGGCTGGCTCGGCTACTCGGACGAGAAGCTCGAGCGGCTCGCCCGCGAGGCGATGGCCGACGGCTTCACCCAGATCAAGCTCAAGGTCGGTGCCGACCTCGACGACGACATCCGCCGTTTCCGCAAGGCGCGCGAGGTCTGCGGACCGGACTTCCCGATCGCGATCGACGCCAACCAGCGCTGGGAGGTGTCGGAGGCGATCGAGTGGGTCACCGCGCTCGCCGAGTTCCACCCGGCCTGGATCGAAGAGCCCACGAGCCCCGACGACGTGCTCGGTCATGCCGAGATCGCACGAGGCATCGCGCCCATCCGTGTCGCCACCGGCGAGCACGCGCAGAACCGGGTCATCTTCAAGCAGCTGCTGCAGGCCGAGGCGATCTCGGTCATGCAGATCGACGCCGTGCGGGTCGCCGGCGTCAACGAGAACATCGCCAACCTGCTGCTCGCCGCGAAGTTCGGGGTGCCGGTCTGCCCGCACGCCGGGGGAGTCGGTCTCTGCGAGGCCGTGCAGCACCTGTCGATGTTCGACTTCGTCGCCGTCACCGGCACCCGCGAAGGACGCATGATCGAGTTCGTCGACCATCTGCACGAGCACTTCGTGATCCCCACCGACATCAGGGGGGGCTCGTACATGGCGCCGACCGTGGCAGGGTCCGGCATGGAGATGAAGGCCGAGAGCATCGCCGCCTACACGTGGACGGGACGGCATGTCGGTGTCTGAGCCCGCGGAGGTCTCCGCGCGACTGACGCTTCCGCGCCTCGGCTACGGTGCCGCGAACGTCGGCAACCTCTTCCGGGCGCTGAGCGACGAGGAGTCGTGGGGGATCCTCGAGGCGGCGTGGGAGAGCGGCATCCGCTACTTCGACACGGCTCCGCACTACGGGCTGGGGCTCTCGGAGCGGCGCCTCGGCGCCTTCCTGCAGACGAAACCGCGCGACGAGTACGTGCTGTCGACGAAGGTCGGTCGGCTGCTGCGGCCGAACCCCGATCACGACGGCGGCCTCGACACCGCGAACGACTTCCACGTGCCCGACGACCTGCGCCGCGAGTGGGACTTCTCGGCCGACGGCATCCGCCGCAGCCTCGACGAGTCTCGCGAGCGCCTCGGCATCGAGCGCATCGACCTCGTCTACCTGCACGACCCCGAGCGGCACGACCTCGACCTCGCGCTCGCCGAGGCCCTGCCCGCGCTCGAGCAGGTGCGTGCAGGCGGCGAGGTGTCGGCGATCGGCGTCGGCTCGATGGTGTCGGACGCGCTCGCCGCGTCGGTGCGCTCGGCCGATCTCGACCTGATCATGGTCGCCGGGCGGTACACGCTGCTCGAGCAGCCGGCGGCCGAGGACGTGCTGCCGGCATGCCGGGAGACCGGAACGGGGATCGTCGCGGCATCCGTCTTCAACTCGGGCCTGCTCGCGTCGAACGAGCCGCGACGCGACGGCCGGTACGAGTACGGTCAGTTGCCGGATGAGCTGTGGGAGCGGCTGCTGCGCATCGCCGCGGTATGTGCGGCGCACGACGTGCCGGTGCCGGCAGCTGCGATCCAGTACCCGCTGCAGTCCGACGTCGTGCGCTCGGTCGTCGTGGGCGGCAGCCGCGCGGCGCAGCTGCGGCAGAACGCCGAGTACGCGGCGCGGGACATCCCGTCCGCGCTGTGGGAGGAGCTGGCGGCGGAGGGGCTGATCCCCGCCTGAGCGCGGCTGGACGCGTTCACGATTCAGCAGGAGCGCGCGCGGGACGCGGATTCCGGATGCCCGGCATCGGTGTCAGCGCAACGTCGTGCTGAATCGTGCACGGGGCATCGGCGGGCTCAGGCGCCGACCGTCGACTCGCGGATCACGAGTTCGGCCGCGAACGGCGTCGGTGCGGGCAGCTCGCCTGTCGGGTCGGTGAGCTGGCGGATCAGCGCCGCCCCCGCGGCACGGCCGATCTCGTACCCCGGCTGTCGCACGCTCGTCAGCGGCACGACGCTCTGATGCGCCTGCGTGACGTCGTCGAAGCCCACGATCGCGACGTCCTCGGGAACGCGGATGCCGTGACGCAGCAGCTGCGTGAGCACGCCGATCGCCACCATGTCGTTCGCGGCGAAGATCGCGTCGGGGCGCTCGGCGGCGGGCAGTGCGGCGACGCGCCCGCCGGCCTCGAGTCCGTCCTCGGTCGCGAGATGCGGCACGTCGATCACCTCGATCGTGGCGTCGGTGCCCGCGACGGCATCCTCCAGCCCTCTCCGGCGATCGTTCGACTGGCTGACGCTGGGCGCTCCGAGAAAGAGGATGCGGCGACGGCCGAGAGAGAGCAGGTGCTCGCCGGCGAGGCGCCCGCCGCCGCGGTCGTCGAAGCGCACCGACCCGACGCTCGACGACTCGGGGATGGGCCCCACCACGACCGAGCGGATGCCGCGATCGGCGAGCTGTTCGAGTCGGGGCACCACGTCTTCGAGCGGATAGATGACGATGCCCTGCACGCGGTGTGCCTCGAACATGTCGATGTTGCCGCGCTCGGTGGCGGCGTCGCGGTTGCTGTTGCTGAAGAACAGCGACCAGCCGCCTTCGCGCGCGGCATCCTCGACGCCCCGGGAGAGCTCGTGGAAGTACGGCAGCCAGGCGTCGAGCAGGATCAGCGCGAGCGTCTTGCTCGACCCCGCACGCAGCTGGCGTGCCGATTCGTTCGGCACGTATCCCAGTCGATCGATCGCGTCCCTGACTTTCGCGGCGCTGGACTCTCCGAGCACATGCGGGTGGTTGAGGTAGTTCGAGACGGTGGATGAGGACACCCCAGCGAGGGCGGCGACATCCTTGACGCTGGCGGGCATGGAGCTCCTTGTCGACGGCGTCGGTGCGCGCATGCGCGGGGGCGACTGCGCGGCCGCGCGGCACCGACGACTCCACAGTATCCCAGCGATTGGCACGTGCCAAGAAAGTTCTTGACACCGCATCCGCCCTCCGCGTACGGTGACTGAACACGGAGTTGGCACGTGCCAAATCCGGCGAGGCGATGGTGCCCCACACCCGTCTTTCGAGAGGTCTCATGAACATCGGATGCCACGGGCTCGTCTGGACCGGACACTTCGATGCCGACGGCATCCGTCTCGCGGTCGAGAAGACGAAGCAGGCGGGTTTCGACCTCATCGAGTTCCCGCTCATGGACCCGTTCTCGTTCGATGTCGCCGCCGCCAGAGACGCGCTCGAGGAGCACGACCTGTCGGTCAGCGCGTCACTGGGACTGTCCGAGGCCACCGATGTGACCAGCGCTGACCCCGCGGTCGTCGCGGCCGGCGAGGCGCTGCTGCTCAAGGCGGTCGACGTGCTGGCGGATCTCGGCGGGCAGCACTTCTGCGGCGTGATCTACAGCGCCATGAAGAAGTACATGGACCCGGTCACCGCCGAGGGCATGGCGAGCAGTCGCGCCACGATCGCACGGGTGGCCGACCACGCCGCCGAACGCGGGATCTCGGTGTCGCTCGAGGTCGTCAACCGCTACGAGACGAACGTTCTCAACACGGCGCGTCAGGCGATCGCGTTCGTCGACGAGGTGCAGCGGCCGAACGTCGGCATCCATCTCGACACGTATCACATGAACATCGAGGAGTCGGATATGTTCGCGCCGGTGCTCGATGCGGCACCGTCGCTGCGCTACGTGCACATCGGCGAGAGCCATCGCGGCTATCTCGGCACCGGCACGGTCGACTTCGACACGTTCTTCAAGGCACTCGGACGCATCGGTTACGACGGGCCGATCGTGTTCGAGTCGTTCTCGTCGGCGGTGGTCGCTCCCGACCTCAGCCGGATGCTCGGGATCTGGCGCAACCTGTGGACCGACAACGTCGAGCTCGGAGCGCACGCGAACGCGTACATCCGCGACAAGCTCGTCGCGGTCGATTCGATCCGGCTGCACTGACGTCCTGTCGAGGGAACCTGTTGCCAACTTGTTATTACAGGCCTTCCCTTCACTCAGGCACTTAGTTACATTTAGATACAACTTGCGCAGAGCGGTGTGCAAGCCGCAGAATTGATCCGATGTTTCCGGTTCCACCGGAATCAGCGGATGACGACCTCCAAGGAAGCAGGTGAGCACATGAGTGACCCCATTCTCAGAGTCGACGGGATCAGCAAGGGATTCCCCGGTGTGCAGGCTCTCAAGCAGGTGCACCTCGAGGTGCGCGCCGGTGAGGTCCTCGTGCTCGTCGGTGAGAACGGCGCAGGCAAGTCCACCCTGATGAAGATCCTCTCGGGCATCTACACCAAGGACGAGGGCACCATCACCTTCGAGGGGTCGGAGGTGGAGCTCACCAGCCCGCTGCAGGCCCAGCAGCTCGGGATCACGATCATCCACCAGGAACTCAACCTGATGCCCGATCTCACCGTGGCGCAGAACATCTTCGTGGGGCGGGAGCCGACCACCGGTCCGTTCCTCTCGGAGCGCAAGCTCAACGCGCAGACGGCCGAACTGCTCCAGCGTCTCGACATCAGGCTGAACCCGAAGCAGCTCGTGGGCGAGCTCACGGTGGCCGAGCAGCAGATGGTCGAGATCGCCAAGGCGCTCTCCTTCAATGCCAAGGTCCTGATCATGGACGAGCCCACCTCGGCGCTCACCGACTCCGAGACCGAGACGCTGTTCGTGCTGATCGAGCAGCTGCGGGCATCGGGTACCGGGATCGTCTACATCTCGCACCGCATGGACGAGCTGCGGCGTCTCGCCGACCGCGTCACGGTGCTCCGCGACGGCACATACATCGGATCACTGGACCGATCCGAGGTCAGCATCCCGAAGATCATCGAGATGATGGTCGGCCGCGTGATCGACGAGGGAACGCGCCCCGCGGCCCGTGAGCACGCCGACGACCCCATCGTCCTCGATGTGCGGGGGCTCTCGACCCGGAACCTCCTCAAGGACGTGTCGTTCCAGCTGCACCGGGGAGAGATCCTGGGCTTCGCGGGACTCATGGGGGCAGGGCGCACCGAGACCGCCCGTGCGATCATCGGCGCCGACCGCAGCGACGGCGGCGAGATCACTATCGGCGGACGTGCGGCCAGGATCACGCAGCCCGCGGATGCCGTCAAGCACGGCCTCGGGTACCTCTCGGAGGACCGCAAGCTGCTCGGGCTGATGCTCGAGCAGGATGTGACCTTCAACACCGTGCTCGCCTCGCTCGGCACCTACGCCAACGGCATCGGCTGGATGGGCGACAGCAAGGCCAAGAGCCGCACCAAGGAGTATGTCGAGCAGCTGCGGGTCAAGACGCCCTCGGTGAACCAGATCGTGAAGCTGCTGTCGGGAGGCAACCAGCAGAAGGTCGTCATCGCCCGGTGGCTGATGCGCGACTGCGACATCCTCATCTTCGACGAGCCGACTCGCGGCATCGACGTCGGCGCCAAAGAAGAGATCTACCGCCTCATGCAGCAGCTCGCGGATGCGGGCAAATCCATCATCGTCATCTCATCGGAACTGCCGGAGATCCTCCGCGTCGCGAACCGCATCGCGGTCTTCGCGAACGGACGCATCACCGGCACCCTCCGCAACGAGGACGCCAGCCAGGAGAAGATCATGCAACTCGCAGCACACGGGGAGGAAGACTGATGAGCGCTCCGCAGAACGGGTCGTCCACGACGACGATCATCCAGACCGCCCTCGACGAGAACACCGACAAGCGCGACGTCGTCGGGTTCCTGAAGCGTCAGGTCCAGCAGTCGCTGGCATTCGGCACGCTCATCGTGCTGGTGCTGTTCTTCTCGATCGCCAGCCCCAACTTCTTCACCTTCAGCAACATCGCCACGGTGCTGCTGTCGACGGCGGTCATCGGCATCCTCGCCCTCGGCACGACCTTCGTGATCATCACCGGCGGCATCGACCTGTCGATCGGAACCGGCATGGCGCTGTGCGCCGTGATGACCGGCGTCATCGTCACGAACCTGGGCCTGCCGGTCTGGGTGGGTGTGATCGGCGGCGTCCTCACCGGTGTGCTGATGGGCCTGGTCAACGGCGTGAACATCACCTTCCTCCGGCTGCCCCCGTTCATCGCCACCCTCGCGATGATGATGATCGCCGGCGGTCTCGCCCTGGTGATCTCCAACGTCGCACCGATCTACTTCTCGACCTCGGCTCCCGACTTCAAGAAGATCGCCCTCGGCGTCATCATCCCCGGCATCCCGAACGCCGTGCTGATCACCGCCGCCCTCGCGATCGTGGCCTGGCTGGTGCTGTCGAAGACCCTGCTCGGTCGCTACACCTTCGCGATCGGATCGAACGAGGAGGCCACCCGCCTGTCGGGTGTGAACACCCGCCGCTGGACGATCCTCATCTACATGTTCGCCGGTGCCTTCACCGGGATCGCGGGCATCGTCATCGCCGCCCGCCTCGACTCCGCCCAGCCGCAGATCGGCACAGGCTACGAGCTGCAGGCGATCGCCGCGGTGATCATCGGCGGAACCTCGCTGCTCGGCGGGCGCGGCTCGATCCTCGGCACCGTGATCGGCGCGCTCATCATGAGCGTGCTCGTCAACGGCCTGCGCATCCTGTCGATCCAGTCGGAGTGGCAGAACATCGTCGTCGGCGTCGTCGTGCTCCTGGCCGTCTTCCTCGACTCGCTGCGCAACCGCCAGCACACCTGACCCATCCATCACCCGAGAACGCAGCACCAGAGAACGCAGCACCAGCTGCGATCCGCACCACCTCACACGCAGTCCCATCCACCACAGAACAATGGAGTTTTCATGAAATTCGGCAAGAAGACCGCATTCGCGGCGCTCGTGGCCGCATCGGCCCTCGTCTTCGCAGGCTGTGCAGGCGGCGGCGGTGACGTCATCGAAGAAGGAAGCGGCGACGGAGGCAGCGGCGATGGCGAGATGTACATCGCGCTCGTGTCGAAGGGCTTCCAGCACCAGTTCTGGCAGGCCGTGAAGAAGGGCGCCGAGGACAAGGCCGAGGAGCTGGGCGTGCGCATCACGTTCGAAGGCCCCGCCGCCGAGACCGAGATCGCGCAGCAGCTCGAGATGCTCACGAGCGCCATCGACAAGAACCCCGACGCCATCGCCTACGCGGCCCTCGACCCCGAGGCGTGCGTCGCTCCGCTCGAGCAGGCCAAGGCCAAGGACATCCCGGTCGTCTACTTCGACGCCCCGTGCGACGGCGACGTGGGCCTGAGCCTCTCGGCCACCGACAGCAAGGTCGCCGGCGCGCTGGCGGCCGAGCACATGGCGGAGCTCATCGGCGGAAAGGGAGAGGTCGCGATCGTCGGCCACTCGCAGATCAACTCCACCGGTGTCGAGCGTCGTGACGGCTTCGTCGACAAGATCGAGGCCGACTACCCCGACATCGACATCGTCGACATCCAGTACGGCGACGGCGACCACCTGAAGTCGGCGGACATCGCGAAGACGCTGATCGCGGCGCACCCCGACCTCAAGGGCATCTACGGCACCAACGAGGGCTCGGCCATCGGCGTCGTGAACGCCGTGAACGAGCTCGGTCTCGAGAAGGGCAAGATCACGATCGTCGGCTTCGACTCGGGCGCGGCCCAGATCAACGCCATCAAGGACGGCACCATGGCCGGCGCGATCACGCAGGACCCGATCGGCATCGGCGCGCAGGTCGTGCAGGCCGCCTACGACGCCGCCAACGGCGAGTCGGTCGAGAAGTTCTACGACACCGGTTCGTACTGGTACGACAGCACCAACCTCGAGGACAAGGACATCGCCGCGGTCCTCTACGAGTGACCCGAGCAGATCGTCGGAAGCCCCTCGCCTTCGGGCGGGGGGCTTCTTCCTTGTCCGGCGGTGCGGCGGATCAGATGCGGCGGAGGAAGGTGAGGATCGACGACGGCTCGACGATGAGCTGCTGCAGCGCCTCGTTGAACGGCACTCCCGCCGGAGCGGCGATGTGCGACCGGAATGCCGCCTCGTCGCGATAGACCTCGTAGACGAAGAACCGGTCGGGGTCGTCGACGAGACGGGTCGCATCGAACACGACGTTGCCCTCCTCGGCGCGGACGACATCGGCGAAGTCGCGCAGCAGCGCGGCGACCTCGTCGCCCCTTCCCGGGCGCGCGGTGAACACGGCGTGCAGGATGGTCGGTTCGGTCATGAGGTCTCCTCGGGGTTCATGGTGCGGCGTTTCGTCTCGGTGCTTCGCTCCTCGCTCAACGGGCGGGGAGGGGCGGTGGGCGTTCCTCGCTCAACGGGCGGGGAGAAGTGGTGGGCGTTTCGTCTCGGTGCTTCGCTCCTAGCTCAACGGGCGGAGGCTGGGGGTGCTTCGCTCCTCGCTCAACGTGCGGGGGTCAGGGTGAGCAGGCGGGCGGGGTTGGCGACCAGCATCCGCTCGACGGCGTCGTCGCCGATCACCGACCGCAGACGAGGCACGTAGCGCTCGCCGAGGTAGGCGAGGCCGGGCATGCCGCCGTACGAGATGTAGCGGGTACGGCGGGCGACGTCTCCGCCGAGCACGATGCGATCGACGGCCCCGTACTCGACCACCCGCGCGGTCAGCGCGAGCAGCTCGGCATCGGAACGGGTGCGCGGGCGGGCGAACCCGTCATAACCCAGGTAGGCGCCGCGCTCGGCGAGAGACGCGTGCAGACCCGGATCCGGGTCGCGGTCGGCATGCGCGAGCACCACGCGGTCGGCGGCCACGCCCTCACGCTCGAGCAGATCGAGCACCTCGTGCGCGGCGGTGCAGAATTCCAGATGCACCATCACCGGCGCTCCCGTCGTCCGCTGCGCCGCCGCGACCGCGAGCAGCGTCGTGTGCTCGAACGGGCTGATGCGCCAGTAGTCCGCGCCGGCCTTCAGCAGACCGGCGCGCACGGGCGCCCCGCCGTCGGGGCCGAGCGCGCGCACACCCTCGGGATCGTCGTCGTGGCGCGGCATCCCCTCGTCGACCTCGCGGATGAAGCGCGCCGACAGCGTCTCGGCATCCGCCGAGCGCGTGGGGTGGTCTGGGCCGTAGTGCGCCTCGCGGTGGCGTCCCGTCGAGGCGACGACGTGCATCCCGGTGCCGGCGCTGATGCGCGCGACCCCCTCCGGATCGCGTCCCAGCCCGAACGGGGTGGCATCGACCATCGCCGTGAACCCGCTGGCCTTCAGCAGCGCGGCCTCGCGACCCGAGAGGTCTTCGTCGTCGAGCTCGTCGCCGACCAGCAGCGGCGAGATCTGGAAGAGGTGCTCGTGGTAGTCCGTCGGCCCGAGCTGGGCAGGGTCGACGTCGCCGAGGACCGTGCGAACGACGGACATCAGCGCACCGATTCGGCGGCGTCGGCGAGACGCTCGACGATCTCGGGCGTGAGGTCGATCTCGAAGACGTCGGCGACCACCTGCGACCAGCCGTGGATGAAGTACCGCCAGCCGTCGACGACGTGCAGGCCCTGCGCGGCCTCCTGGGCGCGTGCCTGATGCAGGAACTCCAGCGAGCCGCGGTAGTTGAACTCCCACACCCAGGCGCCCTCGGGGAACACGACATCGTCGGGCAGCGGTGAACCGGGGCGATCCTTGCCGAGACCGGTGGCGTTCACGATCAGCGACCCTGTCGGCGCCGAGGCGACGATCGCGGCGGCATCCTGTACCGTGTCGGTGCGCACATAGGTGATCAGTCCCTCGGGAGTGCCGTGCTGGCGGTGCACCTCGCGCAAGTGAGTGAGGGCGTCGTCGTCGCGGGCGGTCACGGTGATCTTCGCCGGAGCATCGGCCCGTTCCGCCAGCGCCCAGCTGAGGGCGGTGCCCGAGCCCCCGGCGCCGAGGATCACGACCTCGGCCCCCGTGCGGGCGAAGTGATCGGCGGGAAGGAAGTCGTTCAGCGCGAGGTCGACCGTGAGCGGATCCTTGGCCCGCCCGATCAGCCGGTCGCCGCGCTTCGAGATGCTGGAGATCTCGGCGCACGAGACGGCGAACGGATCGAGTTCGTCGAAGAGGTCGGACGCGGCGGCGAACACGTTCATCTTGTGCGTCGTCACGAGCGCGCCGCGATGGTGGGGGTCGTCGCGGATCCGCTCGACCATCGCGACGTACTGCGCGGGCGTCGCATCCATGGACAGGTCGTGGCCCACGAGATTCGCGGTGGGCAGGCCCAGCACCTCGGCCCACGCCGGGAACACTCTCATGATCGACGACGAGCCGGTGCTCACGCCGATGAAGCCCATGTAGCCGCCGGTCGTGGTGGCGGGAGTCTCGGTGAGTGTCATTGCCTGGGTCCTTCAGGATCGCGGGGAGACGGGATGCAGGGGAGGGCGGCCCGCGAGCACGCTGAGCACGTCGTCGAGAGACATCGATCCCATGGCGTCGACGGCCTGCGTGGTCTGGGCGCCGAGGTGGGGCGTGACGATCACGCGGTCGGCGAGGTCGTCGGCGAGCAGGGGGCTCGCGCTCGCCGCGGTGTCGCCGTCGAGCGTGTCGGCGGCGTACGCGCCGAGGCGCCCGTCGCGCAGCGCCTCGGCCAGCGCCGACTCGTCGACCAGATCGGGGCGCGCCGTGTTCACCAGGATCAGGCCGTGGCGGATGCCGTCGAGCCGCGCCCCGTCGACGAGCGCTCGCCCGCCCGGAGCGTGCAGCGTGATGAGGTCGGCGGTGCGGAACAGGTCGTCGAGGTCGGCGGGTTCGGCGCCCGCGTCCGCGATCACGGCGGCGGGCAGGAACGGGTCGGTGGCGAGGATGCGCGGGCCGAAGCCGCTCAGCCGCCGCGCGACACCCTGCCCGATCCTCCCGAATCCGACGATGCCCACGGTCGCCGCGCCGAGCTCCCTGCCGCGGCGGACGCTCCAGTCGCCGCGGCGCACGCGACGGTCGCCGTCGGCGGTGTACCGGAGTGCCGAGAGCATGAGCCCGACGGCGTGGTCGGCGACGGCATCCGCATTCGCCCCGGGGGTGTTCGTCACCGGGATGCCGCGCCGCACCGCCGCATCGAGATCCACCGCCTCCGTGCCGACGCCGTAGCGCGCGATGACCCTGAGGTTCGGGGCGGCGGCCAGATGGTCGTCGGTCACCGGTCCGGTGCCCGCGATCCAGCCCTCCGCCGCGGCCAGCAGCGGCGCGAGCTCGGGAAGGGCATGGTGCGCGGGGCCGCGCACGATCTCGTGGCCCGCGGCGTGTGCCAGGGCGACGAGGTCGACGTCACCGTCGGAGAACGAGCGGCTGGTCGCGAGGATGACGCCCATCAGCTCTCGCGGCCGGTGGGGGCGGAAGCGGGGGCGGAGGCGAACCACGGTTCGAGGGCGTCGTACGCCGCCGTGAAACGGGCGTGCCGCTGTGCGTGCACGGCGTGCCGACCGGCATCCGGGGTGAACTCGGCCGTGACCTCGCTGAGCGCGCGGGCCGCGGAGAAGTCCGCGAGTCCGAGTCCCACGGCGCCCGTGACGGCCGCGCCGAGGCTGTTCGCCTCCTCGACGATGGTGCGGCGGCGGATCGGCACGCCCCACACGTCGGCGAGGATGCCGAGCCAGGCGTCGCTCTGGGCGCCGCCGCCGACGGCGTCGATGCGGTCGATCGTCGCACCGGATTCCCGGAACGCCTCGATGCAGGTGAGCAGGTTGTACGCCACCCCCTCGAGCACCGCTCGGGTGAGGTGCGCACGGGTGTGGTGGCGCCCGAGCCCGACGAAGGCCCCGCGGGCGTGCGGGTTCCAGAGGGGCGATCGCTCACCCAGCAGGTAGGGGAGGAAGTAGAGATCCTCGGTGTCGAGGTCGCCGCCGGCCTCGGCCGTCAGCCGCGCGGTGTCGGGGTGAGCGGGGTCGGGGGAGAGCGCCTCGGAGATCCACTGCACCGAGGCGCCGCCCGCCTGCATGGTCGCCGTCGGGACGAAGGAGCCCGGCACCACGTTGTCGAACGTCATGGTGCGCATCTGCGGATCGTGCAGCGGCGCGAGACTCGCGAACGAGATCCACGACGAGGTGCCGAGACACACGTACGCGCCGTCCTCCGGGGCGACGATGCCCGAGCCGACCGCGGCGAGCGGTCCGTCGCCGCCGCCCATCACGACGCGGACGGAGGCGGGGAGGCCGAGTGCATCCGCCGCCTCGACCGTGAGGGATCCGGCGACGGTCGTCGATTCGACAATCTCGGGGAACAGTGCGGCGTCGAGTCCCGCGGCCGCGAGCACCTCGGTCGACCAGATGCCGCCCTGCTGGTCGTAAGCGTTCGTGCCGGAGGCGTCCGACCGCTCGGTCGCGAGGCGGCCGGTGAGCCGATAGACGATGTAGTCCTTCGCGACGCAGAAGTGGCGCACCCGCGCCCACACGTCGGGCTCGTTGTCGCGCACCCACATGATCTTCTCGACCGAGTAGGTGGGATTCAGGCGGTGGCCGAGCAGGCGGTAGGCGTCGTGGGCGCCGAGACGCTGCTCGAGGGCGTGGGTCTGGGGGCCCGAGCGGGTGTCGGCCCAGATGATCGCCGGCCGCACCGGATGCCCGTGGCCGTCGAGGAGCACCGTGCCCATCATCTGGCCGCTGACGACGAGGCCGCCGATGGTCTCGGGCGCGACGGTGGCGCGGTCGAGCAGCTGGCGGGTGGCCGCGACCACGGCATCCCACCAGTGATCCGGATCCTGCTCGGCGATGCCGCCGGCGGCGAAGTGGGCGGGGTACGGCACGGTGACCGAGGTGACGAGACGCCCGTCGTCGTGGTGCAGCGACGCTTTGTTGCCGGTGGTGCCGAGATCGTGCGCGATCAGCATGGCCCGGCCCTCATTCCGCCGAGGGGGACGCGGAATACGGGCGCAGGTCCACGCCCTCGCTCGCGCGATAGGCGCGTGCGCCCATCCCGTGATCGAGGACCCACCCGTAGTCGTGTCCGGCGCCGCCGGGGTAGACCGCGAGGAAGGCGTAGGGCTCGTCGCCCGTGTTGACCGAGCGGTGGGCCCAGCCCGGCGGGATGTAGCCGATCGTGCCCGGCAGCATGTCGAGCCACTCGGTGCGCTCGCCGTCGAACATCAGCAGGCCCCCGCGGCCCTTCAGCGCGAGGTAGATCTCGCCCTGGTGGTTCGGATGCTGGTGGCCCTTGGTCATCCAGAGCTCACCCGAGGTGTCGCCCGGCATGATCGTCGTGATCGACTGCGGCAGCTCGCGATCCACCTCGGGGACGGGCGAGCTGACCACGGTGTAGACGACGGGGTTCTCGCCGGCCGATGCCGCGGCCCAGGCATCCGCGTCCAGGAACAGGCCCTCGAGGTCGGACATCCGCCGCGTGAGGGTGGGCCCCTCCGGACTCAGCGTGAGCGCCTCCGCGTCGAACGAGATCGCCATCGGCGAGATCGGGGGCGTGTGGAACTGGGGCATCGATGCTCCTCGTACGGATGCTGCGGCGCTGCGCAACCTGTAATGACAAGTCGAGTGTACCTGTGATGACAGGTGGCGTCCAGCGTTCGGAAAGCGCGACGCTCCTGATCTCAGGAGGCAGCGCGCAGCGTGCGAGCGAGGTGGGCGCGGCTGCCCCTGACCGCCTCGGCCGTCACCTCGTCGAGTCCCGGATGGTCGGCATGGCCGGCCGGGAGGACGAACAGCTCGAGCATCCGGGCCGCGTTCGCGACGCCGAACTGCCCCTGCGGCGGCACCGACTGATCCCACAGCGCCGCCTCGACCCGCACCGGGACGCGGGCGACGCCGAGAGCCGTCGACGCGTCGAACCAGCGCAGCACCTCGCGAGCCTCCGGATGCACCGCGACGTGCGCGCGCACCGCCTCGCCGCTGCCGAGACACCGCACCGCCAGCCGCTCGTCGTACTGCCCGAAGCTGGGCACGATGAGGGTCGCCCCGATGAAGCGGTCGTCCCACGGGAGAGCGAGGGCGCCGATGCCGCCGCCGAAGCTCTCGCCGATGTAATAGAGCGGCAGGGGAGCCACCAGGGCGGTCAGCGCATCCGCGGCGAGCCAGAGGTCGCGGGCGCACAGCCCCAGCACGTAGTGATCGGGATCGTCGATGCCGGTCAGCACGTGCTCGAGCGGCTGATCGGGGGCGCCGACACCCGCGTTCAACGTCGCGAGACCGCGGGCGACCGGGAAGATCGCGGCGGCGTCGGCGGGCACGCGCGACAGATCGATCGCATCCCGCCCGCCGTACCCGTGGCCGTGCACGACGCCGACGCGGGCGGGGCCCTCGAGCGGCTCGACGAGCCAGGCGCGCAGCCGGATGCCGTCGACTCCCGCATGCTCGATGATCGACACCCGTCGGCCGTCCACCGACGAGGTGGAGAGCACGGTGGGGTCGGCATCCGTCGCCCGTGCCTCCTCGCGCCAGCGCACCCATCGCTCGGCGAAGCCCGGCGGCGCGGGGACCGGCGCGATCTCGCGCAGCGTGCTCGGCGTGTGCCCGTACGTGCCGTCGAACTCGGCGTCGGGGAACCACGTGTCGTAGGGCGAGGGGAAGGAGGTCATCGGTCTCCGAGCGGGTCAGGCGTTCGCGCGCCGTGCCCGATACGCGGCGACGGCGTTGCGGTTGGTGCAGGTGGTCGAGCAGTAGCGCTTCGAGCGGTTTCGCGACAGATCGAGGGCCAGGGCCTCGCAGGTGTCGTCGGCGCAGATCGAGATGCGGGAGCCCTCATCGGCGCGGATGACGTCGATCAGGGCCATGGCGGTCTCGATCAGCACGCGCTCGGCGAGCGGGCGCTCGTCGTCGACAGCGTGCAGGTGCCAGTCGACGCCGTCGTGGCGCACGAGCCGGGGCGCGAGGTGCGCCTCGGCGAGGGCGGCGTTCACGTGCCGGGCCATGTCGTCACGGGGGGCGAGCAGCATGGCGCGCAGCCGGGGGCGGATCGCCCGCAGCGCGGCGAGCTCGGCGTCATCGCGGTCGATTCGTCCCGAATAGGGGAAGTCCGTGAGGAAGGCGTCGTGGTCCGCGAGCGTCTCGAGGGTCGCGGGGTCTTCGGCGGAGTTCACCAGCCGGACCGCCGCGCGCAGCGCCTCTTCCGTGTCATCGGTGAAGTTCATATTGACACCTTACATCGTGCGCGAGTAGCGTCACCTGTCATGAGCCACATTGCGAATGACGCCACGGTGTCGGGTGTACGCATCGGTCTGCCGCTGGCGATCGGCGCGGCCTTCGCCTTCGGGATGTCGGGCGGCTGGGCGCGCGGGCTCATCGATGCGGGATGGACGCCGGGGGCCGCCGTGACCGCGCGGGTGTGGATCGCCGCGCTCGTGCTCCTGATCCCGACGATCGTGTCGCTGCGAGGGCGATGGGGTGTGCTGCGCAAGAACGCCGCGCTGGTCGCCGCCTACGGCCTGCTCGCGGTGACCGCGACGCAGCTCTGCTACTTCCAGGCGGTCGCCGTCATGGACGTCGGCCTGGCCCTGCTCATCGAGTACACGGCGCCGATCGCCGTCATCCTGTGGCTGTGGCTGCGCAGGGGAGAGCGACCGACCCGCCGCAGCGTGATCGGCGCCGCCATCGCGTTCGTCGGGCTCGTGCTGATGCTCGACATCGTCACGGGCGCGGAGGTGAACGTCGCCGGCATCCTCTGGGCGCTCGCCGCGATGGTGGGGGCGGCGACATACTTCCTCCTGTCGGCCAAGGCGGACACGGGGATGCCTCCGATCGCCCTCGCCGGGGGCGGGCTGCTGCTCGGCGCGGTCGCGCTGACGGTCGCCGGGCTCGTCGGCATCCTGCCCATGGCGTGGACGACAGACGACATCGCCTACCGCTTCGGCGCCGTGCCGTGGTTCGTTCCGGTGCTGGCGATCGGCCTCATCGCGACGGCGCTCGCCTACGTCCTGGGCATCGCCTCGACGCGGATGCTGGGGTCGCGCCTCGCATCCTTCATCGCCCTGTCGGAGGTCGTCGCCTCGCTGCTCTTCGGCTGGCTGCTGCTCGGGCAGTCGCCTGACCTGCTGCAGGCGCTCGGTGCTGCGCTCGTGCTGGTCGGCGTGGTCGTGGTGAAGCTGGGCGAGCCGCGCTCCACGGCGCTCGGGGAGCCGGAGATGGTTTCCTCACGCGCAACGATGTGATAGTTTCTTCACGGGAAACCATTGGAGGATGATCGCAGTGAACAATGACGACGCACAGAAGAATCTCGATCTGGCGCGAGAGGGCCAGCGCCGGGCCGCTCGCACGGGCGCCCTCGCCGCCGCGGCCGTGACGGCGGTGATGATCATCGCGTACGCCGCGGTCGTCGATCTCGACATGCTCTGGCTGTTGGGTGTGGTGACGCTCGCCGTCGTGGTGCTCTCGGTGGCCAGGCCGATCCGATTGCGCCTCGACTGGTCGGATCGACGTGGCGTGGTCCTCTTCGTGGCGAGCACCCTCGCTGTCATCGGCGTCTACGTGGCGACGCAGGCGCTCGTGCGTGCGCTCGACTGGGCGGCGCCGAACACGATCTCGGCCCTGTTCGCCGCGGTCGTCATCTTCGTGGTGTGCACTCCGGCGCTCGTGCGTCTCGCGACGCGCAGGGAGCCGCTCGACGGAGGGGTGCGGCGCGGCGATGCCTGACGGCTCGCCGTCAGAGAGCGGCGATGCGGCGGGAGGATCGGTCTCTCCCGCCTCCGCGCTCGATCCGCTGTTCCATGAACCGGCGCGCCTGGCGGTGCTGTCGGCGCTGTCGCCGGCCGAGTACGTCGACGTCTCGACACTGCTGCGTCTCACGGGAGTGAGCAAGTCGGCGCTGTCCAAGCATCTGTCGATGCTCGCCGGTGCCGGCGTGGTGAGCGTCAGCCAGAGCGCCTCCGACAAGCGGGGGAGGCGCGTGGCCCTCACGCCGCTCGGACGCGCGAGCTTCACCGCCTACCTCGCGGCGCTCACGGCTCTCGTGCGCGACGCTCAGCGGCCGGGCGCAGGGGCTTCGAGCCTCTCGTAGCGAGGCCGCCCCGATCGCCGGCGCATGCCTGGCTTGCGCGGCGTGCCCGCTTCCGTGCGGGGTCGACTTCGTGCGGGGTCGACTTCGTGCGGGGTCGATTTCGTGCGGGGTCGATTTCGCATCCCGGAGCGGCGTTTCGGGTGCGTAACTGACCCCGCACGGATTTCCGGGTGCGTAAGTGACCCCGCACGGATTTCCGGGTGCGTAACTGACCCCGCACGGAGGAGCGGATGCCGTCCGCTTGTCGCTCGCGCGGGGTGGAGAGGAGGCCGGGTGTCGACGGAGCGACGGCGCTGGAGTCGCTATGTATACGTCGAGGTGCGGTTCATCCCTCGAGGTTCCCTCAGGCTGCGCTTATGTATACACTGAGGGAATGAGCTCCGTCGCCGATCGCATCACCGCGAGCGATCGAGCGCACGCGGCACTGCTGGAGGACATCCAGTCCGGCACGCTTCCTGCTGGCTTCGTGCTGGGCGAGGTGGAGCAGGCCGCCCGCCTCGGTGTCAGCCGCACCCCGATGCGCGAGGCCCTGCGCCGCCTCGCCGCCGACGGGCTGGTCGTGCAGCAGTCCCCGCGGGTCACGGTGGTCGCCGATCTGGATGCCGACGACATCCGCGCTCTGTTCGAGATCCGCCGCGCGCTCGAGGAGAGCTCCGCGCGCCTCGCCGCCCAGCGGGGCGACGCCGCCCTGTTCGCCGGACTCGCCGAGGAGTTCGCGCACGTCGATCTCGGCGCCTCGGCGGGCCGCGACGCGTACTACGCCCTGATCTCCCGCTTCGACGCGGCACTCGACGCCGCGGTCGACAACGACTACATCGCCTCGGCATTGCGCACCGTGCGCACCCACCTCGTGCGGGTGCGTCGCATGGCCCGCGACAAGCCCGCCCGTCTCGCCGCATCCGCCGCCGAGCACCGCACGATCGCCGCCGCCCTCGCCGCACGCGACGGCGACCTCGCCGCCCACGCCACGCACGTGCACCTGCACAATGCGCTCACCGGCATCCTCGACTCCCTCCCCGATCCCGCGACCGAAGGAAGATCATGACCGTCACGCACCACGTCCGCGTCCACCGCAGCGACGAGAATCTCGCCCGTGAAGACCAGCTCGCCTGGAAGATCGCCGAGGTCGCGGCCGACCCGGTCGAGGTCGAGCAGGACGTCGTCGACATGATCATCAACCGCATCATCGACAACGCCTCGGTCGCCGCGGCATCGCTCACCCGCGGACCCATCAATGCGGCCCGCGCCCAGGCGTTCAGCCACCCCGTCTCGACCGGAGGCATCGGGGCCACCGTCTTCGGTGCAGCCCTCGACCACCGCACCAGCCCCGAGTGGGCGGCCTGGGCGAACGGTGTCGCCGTGCGAGAGCTCGACTACCACGACACCTTCCTCGCGGCCGAGTACTCGCACCCGGGCGACAACATCCCGCCGATCCTCGCCGTCGCGCAGCATGCGGGCTCGGACGGACGGGCGCTCGTGCGCGGTATCGCGACGGGTTACGAGATCCAGATGGACCTCGTGCGCGCGATCTGCCTGCACAAGCACAAGATCGACCACGTCGCCCACCTCGGCCCGTCGGCCGCCGCCGGCATCGGCACCCTGCTCGGCCTCGACGTCGAGACGATCTACCAGGCCGTCGGCCAGGGGCTGCACACCACCACCGCCACCCGGCAGAGCCGCAAGGGCGAGATCTCGACCTGGAAGGCGCACGCCCCGGCCTTCGCCGGAAAGCTCGCGGTCGAGGCCGTCGACCGGGCGATGCGCGGGCAGACGAGCCCCGCTCCCATCTACGAGGGCGAAGACGGCGTGATCGCCTGGATGCTCGACGGCAAGGATGCCGCCTACGAGGTGCCGCTGCCCGCCGCGGGCGAGGCGAAGCGCGCGATCCTCGACTCGTACACGAAGGAGCACTCGGCCGAGTATCAGGCGCAGGCGTGGATCGACCTCGCCCGCAAGCTCGGCACCGAGAACCCGGCGCTGCGCGACCCCGCGAACATCGAGGCGATCGTGCTGCACACCAGCCACCACACGCACTACGTGATCGGCTCCGGCGCGAACGACCCGCAGAAGTACGACCCGACGGCATCGCGCGAGACGCTCGACCACTCGATCCCGTACATCTTCGCGGTCGCGCTGCAGGACGGCGGCTGGCACCACGTCGACTCGTACACTCCGGAGCGTGCGGGACGCGAGGACACGGTCGCGCTGTGGCACAAGGTCACCACGGCCGAGGATGCCGAGTGGACGCGCCGCTACCACTCGGAGGACCCCGACGTGAAGGCGTTCGGCGGTCGCGTCGAGTTCCGCCTCACCGACGGCACGACCGTCGTCGACGAGATCGCCGTCGCCGACGCGCATCCGCTCGGCGCCCGACCGTTCGCCCGCGACAACTACATCGCGAAGTTCCGCCTGCTGGCCGAGCCCGTGCTCGAGGCCGCCGAGATCGAGCGGTTCCTCGAGCTCGTGCAGCGCCTGCCCGAGCTCACGGCCGCCGAGGTCGGCGAGCTGTCGATCATCGCGAAGCCCGGCCTGCTCGAGGGTGCCGACGCCCCGAAGGGCCTGTTCTGATGTCGCGTTTCGTCTCGTCGCTTCGCTCCTCGCTCAACGTGCGGGGACTCAGCGACCGGGGACCGTGCCACCGGCTCAACGGCCGGGGACTCCGCTCCTCGCTCCGCGGCCGGGGACTTCGCTCCTCGCTCCGCGGCCGGGGACTTCGCTCCTCGCTCCACGAGCGGGGACTTCGCTCCTCGCTCCACGAGCGGGGACTTCGCTCCTCGCTCCGCGACGCGGGACTTCGCTCCTCGCTCCACGAGCGGGGACTTCCCTTCCGGTCGTTGAGCGAGCGGAGCGAGACGAAACGCGCACCCCGCCAGAGAGGGAAGAACTGATGCTGTACTCCCACGTCACGCCGGCCGAGAAGCGCCGCCTGTTCCGCGAGCGGCTCGCGAGCGGCGAGCTGCTGCGATTCCCCGGCGCCTTCAACCCGCTGAGCGCCCGCCTGATCGAGCAGAAGGGGTTCGACGGGGTCTACATCTCGGGCGCCGTGCTCTCCGCCGACCTCGGGGTGCCCGACATCGGGCTCACCACGCTGACCGAGGTCGCAGGCCGCGCGAAGCAGATCGCGCGCATGACCGACATCCCCGCGATCGTCGACGCCGACACGGGATTCGGCGAGCCTATGAACGTCGCCCGCACCATTCAGGAACTCGAAGACGCGGGCCTGGCCGGCACGCACATCGAAGACCAGATCAATCCGAAGCGCTGCGGCCACCTCGACGGCAAGAGCGTCGTCGACGAGACCACGGCGATCCGTCGCATCCGCGCCGCCGCCGACGCCCGTCGTGACCCGAACTTCCTGATCATGGCGCGCACCGACATCCGTGCGATCGAGGGACTGGAGTCCGCGATCGATCGGGCGAAGGCGCTGGTGGATGCCGGGGCCGACGCCGTGTTCCCCGAGGCGATGCGCACGCTGGCGGAGTTCGAGGCGATGGCGGAGGCGCTCGACGTGCCGATCCTCGCCAACATGACCGAGTTCGGCAAGAGCGACCTCTTCTCGGTCGAGCAGCTGCGGGATGCCGGGGTGAACATGGTCATCTGGCCGGTCTCGCTGCTGCGTATCGCGATGGGCGCCGCGGGCCGTGCGCTCGATACGCTCAACGAGGAGGGGCATCTCACCTCGAAGCTCGGTGAGATGCAGCACCGAGCCGATCTCTACGACCTGATCGATTACGAGTCCTACACGCAGTTCGACTCGGGCGTCGCAGGCTTCACGGTAGACAGAGGGCGTCCCTGACCGCCCTTCGTCTCACTTCCGGGTACTGAGCGCCCTTCGTCGCGCTTGCGGGTCCTGAGCGAGGAGCGAAGCGACGAGACGAAGGGCGCTCAGGGGGCGGGGCTGCGGGATGATGGGTCGCCCAGGAAGCCGGGTTGCGGGACGATGGGTGCTCCAGGACTGAGTGACGATGAGACCATCCGGTTGCTGAGCGAGGAGCGCAGCGACGAGACGAAGTACACGAAGGAGTGAGCATGACCGAGCCGGACATCAAGAAGGGCCTCGCCGGGGTCGTCGTCGACACGACGGCGATCTCGAAGGTCAACCCCGAGACGAACAGCCTGCTCTACCGCGGCTATCCGGTGCAGGAGCTGGCGGCGACCCAGCCTTTCGAGGCGGTCGCCTATCTGCTCTGGCACGGCGAGCTGCCGACATTCGAGGAACTCGCGGCCTTCCGGGCGCAGGAGCGCCCGCATCGCGCCCTGACCGACAACGTCAAGGCGGCGATCGACCTGATCCCGATCGAGGCGCACCCGATGGACGAGGTGCGCACGGCCGTGAGCCTGATCGGCGCGTCCGACACGAACGCCGGCGGTTCGGTGCTCGATGCGGGCGGCAGCCCCGAGGAGAACCTCGAGCGCAGCATCCGTCTGTTCGCCGCTCTTCCCGCGATCGTCGCGTACGGCCAGCGACGTCGCCGCGGCGAGGAGCCGATCGCGCCGCGCGACGACCTCGACTACTCGGCGAACTTCCTCTGGATGACGTTCGGTGAGGAGCCCGACCCGGTCGTCGTCGACGCGTTCAACCGCTCGATGATCCTGTACGCCGAGCACTCGTTCAACGCGTCGACCTTCACGGCTCGCGTGATCACGTCGACCCTGAGCGACCTGTACTCGGCCGTGGTCGGAGCGATCGGTGCGCTCAAGGGCCCGCTGCACGGCGGCGCCAACGAGGCCGTGCTGCACATCTTCGACGAGATCGGCGAGGCGTCGAACGTCGTGCCGTGGCTCGACGAGGCGCTCGCCGAGAAGCGAAAGATCATGGGCTTCGGCCACCGCGTCTACAAGAGCGGCGACTCGAGGGTGCCGACCATGAAGGCGGCGTTGGACACCCTCGTCGCGCACTACGACAAGCCCGAGGTCGCGGCGCTGTACGACGCGCTCGAGTCGGAGTTCGTGGCGCGCAAGGGCATCTACCCGAACCTCGACTATCCCTCGGGCCCGGCGTACAACCTGATCGGCTTCGACACCCTCACCTTCACCCCGCTGTTCGTCGCCGCGCGCGTGACCGGGTGGACGGCGCACGTCATCGAGCAGGCCGGCGCGAACGCGCTGATCCGTCCGCTGTCGTTCTACGACGGGGTCGACGAGCGACACGTCGAGAGCTGAGCGCACCGGTTTCCCGTCCCGCCCGTTGAACGCCCTTCGTCTCGGTGCTTCGCTCCTCGCTCAGGATCCGCGAGCGAGACGAAACGCGCTTGACGTGTGCGCGTTTCGTCTCGGTGCTTCGCTCCGGTTGTTGAGCGAGCGGAGCGAGACGAAACGCGCTCAACGGGCGGGTCTCGGTGCTTCGGCCTCGGACGGGGCGGTGCGGCGCCGCGTCAGGCGAGCTCGATGACCGACCACGACAGCGGCGGCAGCGTCGCGCGCACCGTGCCGTCGACGACCTCGGCGCCGGCGAGCGGCACCATGTGCACAGCATCCGGCGTGGTCTCGAGGTTCGCGGTGTGGCGGTCGCCACCCTCGGGGATCGTCAGGGTCTCGGCGTTCACGACCCGCAGGCCGCTCAGGCCGTGCAGGTCGACGGTGAGGTCGCTCTCCTCGTCGAGTGAGCGGTTCGCGACGAACACGACGACGCGTCCGGTCTCCTCGTCCCAGGTCGCGGCCGCATCGATCGCGTCGACGCCGCCGTAGCGCTTCGTCTCGATCTGCGGAGCCGACACCGCGAGACGCAGGATGCGTCCCTTGGCGAGACGCGCCATGCGCTCGAAGGGCCAGAAGCTCGTCTGGCGCCAGGCCGGGCCGTTCTCCTCCGAGCGGATCGGCGCGATCACGTTGACGAGCTGCGCCTGGTTGGCGATCTTCACGCGGTCGCCGTGCCGCAGCAGGCTGTTGAGCAGCGTGCCCACGACGACGGCATCCGTCACGTTGTAGGTGTCTTCGATCAGACGCGGATGCTTCTTCCACCCGGCCTTCGCGATCTCGACCGACTCGACATCGTTGAACTTCACCTGGTCCCACACGTTCCACTCGTCGAACGAGATGTCGACCTGCTTCGTGTGCTTGCCCGCCGCCTTCACGGCGTCGATCGTCGCGATGACACCGTCGATGAAGGCATCCATGTCGACCGACTCCGCGAGGAACGACTCGGCATCGCCGTCGTGCTCCTGGTAGTACGCGTGCATCGAGATGAAGTCGACCTCGTCGTACGCGTGGGTGAGGACGGTGTTCTCCCAGGTGCCGAACGTCGGCATCGACCGGCCGGAGGATCCCACGGCCACCAGTTCGATGCTGGGGTCGACGAGCTTCATCGCCTTGGCGGACTCCTGAGCGAGCCGGCCGTACTCGGTCGCGGTCTTGCCGCCGATCTGCCACGGTCCGTCGAGCTCGTTGCCCAGGCACCACAGCTTGATGTCGAAGGGCTTCTCGGCGCCGTTCCTGCGACGCAGGTCCGACCAGTACGTGCCGCTCGGGTGGTTGGCGTATTCGACGAGCGAGCGGGCCTCCTCGACACCGCGGGTGCCGAGGTTGATCGCCTCCATCACCTCGACGTCGGCCTCCTTCGCCCAGTCCATGAACTCGTGCAGACCGAACGCGTTGGTCTCGATCGTGTGCCAGGCGCCGTCGATGCGCACGGGGCGATCCTCGACGGGGCCGACGCCGTCTTCCCACCGGTACCCCGAGACGAAGTTGCCTCCGGGGTAGCGGACCACGGTGGGGCCCATCTCCTTCACGAGGGCGAGGACGTCCTGCCGGAAGCCCCGCTCATCGGCCTGCGGGTGTCCCGGCTCGTAGATGCCGGTGTACACGCAGCGCCCCATGTGCTCGACGAACGACCCGAAGAGTCTCCGGGGGACATCGGCGATGGTGAAGTCGCGGTCGATGGTGATGCGGGCCTTGCTCATTGCACTCCTTGATTCTGGCTCTGCGGATTTTCGGCCCGGGGGCCGGGGGAGGGACTACTGACCGCCGAAGCCGCTGGTCGCGACGCCCTTGACGATCTGCTTCTGGAAGATGATGAACACGATGATCAGCGGAAGCGCCGCGAGCACGGCCTGAGCCATGACCTGCGCGTACTGCACGCCGTAGGCGCTGATCACCGTCTGGAGTCCGACCGGCAGCGTCATCAGCGTGGTGTCGTTGATGACGAGGAACGGCCAGAGGAAGTTGTTCCAGGCGCCGATGAACACGAAGATCGCGACGGAGGCGAGGATCGGACGGGAGAGCGGCAGCACGATCGACCAGAAGATGCGGAACCGACTCGCTCCGTCGACGCGCGCCGCGTCCTCGAGCTCGATCGGGATCGCATCGAAGAACCGCTTCAGGATGAAGACCATGGCCGGAGCCACCACCTGCGGCAGGATGAGCCCCCAGTAGGTGTCGATCATGTTGAACGCGAGCATCTCGTAGAACAGCGGGATGATGAGCACCTGCGGCGGCACCACGATCGAGGCGATGATCGCGACGAAGAGCCACTTGCGCCCGGTGAAGTCGAGTCTCGAGAACGCGTAGGCGGCCAGCGCCGAGATCGTGAGGGTGATCAGGGTCACCGCGATCGACGTCCACAGGCTGTTGAAGGCCCAGGTGTAGACGTTGCCCTGCGACAGGATCGCGGTGAAGGCCTCGATCGTCGGACCGGTGGCGCCGATCCACGAGGGGTCTCCGCTGGCGGCATCCGTCTCGGTCTTGAAGGCCGTCGCCACCGCCCAGAGGAACGGCAGCAGCCAGCCGACGGCGAGCACGATCAGCACCACGAGAGCGCTGATGCGCAGTGCGCCGAACGGCTTCTCGCCCGGCAGGTGCGGGCGGCGGGGGCGACGGGGTTTCGCCGTCGTGAGGGTCTCGGTGAGAGTGGCGGTGGACATCACAGCTGCGACTCCTTCCGGCGACGCGAGATCAGAGCCTGCGCGACGCCGATGATGACGATGAGAGCGAAGAACACGTAGGAGATCGCGGCCGAGTAGCCGAATCGGTAGCTGACGAAGCCGGCCTCGTAGATGTACTGGACGATCGAGCGGGTGGTGTCGCTCGCGACGCCGCCGAGCATCTGGTACGCCTGATCGAACAGCTTCAGCGACGCCAGGATCTGCAGGATCAGGATGAGGACGGTCGCCGGGCCCAGCTGGGGGAGTGTGATCGACCAGAACTGCCGCCAGGGACCGGCGCCGTCGAGGGACGCCGCCTCGTACTGCTGCGGCGGGATGTTCTGCATCGCCGCCAGATAGAGCAGGAAGTTGAAGCCGACGGTCCACCAGACGGTGGCGATGACGATCGACAGCATGTTGGTGTCGGGGTTCTGCAGCCAGGCGATCGGCTCGAGACCGAACGCCTGCAGGATGTTGTTGGCCGCACCGATCTGGGGGTTGAAGATCCACACCCAGATCTGCGAGATCACGGTGGAGGCGAGCAGGTACGGCATGAAGAACGACAGGCGCCACAGCCACTGGCCGGGGATGCCGCGATCGACGAGAGCGGCCATCAGCAGCGCGATCACGACGAGCGGCACGGTGGACAGCAGCGTGAACCAGACCGTGTTGCCCATCGAGCGCCACATGACGGGGTCGGCGAGCGCTTCGGCGTAGTTGGCGAACCCGACGAATGCTCCGCCGGCGCCGGTGAGCGACTGGTCGGTGAAGCTGAGGATGATGCCGTGCACGATGGGCCAGGCGAGGAAGAGCACGAACGCGATGAGGAAGGGCGCGAGGAACGCCCAGCTGATGAGCTGTTCGCGGTTGCGGGATCCCGCACGGCGGGCCGGTGCGCCGGTCTTCGAACCGGTGACGATCGTGCGGGTCGAGTCGGTGGCCGCGGTGGTGGTCGTCATGATGCGAACGTCCCCTCGGGGTCTGCCGGGTTCGGCTGTCGGAGGAGGGTGTTCACACGCGCTTCGAAACGGTCGACGGCCGCGGCGGGGTCGTCGCCCGAGAGCAGCACGCCTTGCACGGCGGCGCCGAACTCGCCCTGGAAGTTCGATCCGGATCCGGTGAACCACGCGGTCGGGTCGTACACCACCTGCTGCGCGGCCTCGGCGTAGTGCGCCTGCGGGATCAGGTCGGCGTATTCGGCGGATTCGGTGACGGGGAGGAACGCGGGGATGTGCCCCGCCTCCGCCCAGCCGAACGAGCCCTTGAGCATGTCGGCCACGAACCGGTAGGTGAGGTCGCGCTTCTCGTCGTCGGCGTTCGCCTGGTGCGGAAGCACGAACGAGTGTGAGTCGGCGTAGACCGCCGGGGTGCCGTAGAGGGTGGGGATCATCGTCGCGTCGAACGGGATCCCCGCGTTCTGCATGGTGCGCAGCTCCCAGACGCCGGTGAACAGCATCCCGCTCTTGCCGGTCGCGAACTCGGCGACCGCGCTGCCGTAGTCGGCCTGCGCGAGGGCGATCTCGCCGTCGAGCAGGGTGCGCATCAGTGAGAGCGATTCGACGGCGGCATCCTTGTCGATCACGGCCTTGCCACCCGCGGGCAGCTCCATCGCGCCGCCGTGCTGCGAGTAGAACGTGTAGAAGAGGCGCCACATCTGAGCGCCGTCGCCGAGGTACCCGTACGAGAGCGCATGGCCCTCGGCCTGGCCGCCGATGGCCCGCAGCTGATCGAGGAACTCCTCGGGAGACGTCGTCTGCTGCAGACGCCCGTCGCTGTCGAGGACTCCTGCGGCGTCGCACACGTCGGTGTTGAACATCGCCACGAACGGATGCGCGTCGAGAGCGATGCTGTACATGTTCTCGCCGACGAAGCCCTTCTCCCAGATCGGCTTCGGGAACGTCGTGCTGTCGACGCCGAGCGAGGCCAGCCGGTCGAGGTCCCACGTGTCGAGCAGGCCTCCGGGCGCCCAGCCGACCGTGCGGGTGGCGTGCATGATGGCGACGTCGGGGGCGCGGCCGCCGGCTCCGGCCATCGCGAGCTTCGTGTAGTAGGGCGTGCCCCAGGCGAGCACGGTGGGCCGGATGCGATATGCGTCCTGTGCGGCGTTGGCGGTGTCGAGCAACTGCGACATCGTCACGCCGTCGCCGCCCGAGAGCAGGTGCCAGAACTGCAGTGTCTGGGCGTTCGTGCCCGGCGTGGTGCCGGGGGCGCACCCGGCGAGCAGAGCCGCGGCGGCCGTGACCGAGGCGGCAGTCAGAAACTGCCGCCGAGACATATCGAGCGGGGGCGTCATCGTCACTCCTTCGTGACAGCGGTGAGGGTCGACCCATCATTACATCGATGTAATCGACGGCGCAAGAGAGTTCCGATGCGGACGCGTCCACGGACCGGAGCGGGTGCGTCAGGGGCGGTGGCCGCGCGGGGTGCCGCGTGTGCTGTCGCGCTCGAGCAGGTGGTGCGACAGGGTGAGCGACCGCGGCGGGGCGGTGCGGTCGTCCATGCGCGACTCCAGCAGGCCGAGCGCGGCATCCGCGAAGGCGCGACGGTCGAAGGCGATGGTCGTCAGCGAGGGAGACGTGTAGCGCGAGAACTCGACGTCGTCGAAGCCGGTCACGATCACATCGTCGGGAACGCTCACGCCGTGATCGTGCAGCGCATGCAGGGCGCCGAGGGCGAGCGTATCGGTGAGGGCGATGATCGCGTCGAAGGCGACGCCACGGCGGAACAGCGTCTGCACGCCCTCGGCGCCACCCGTCATCGACCACGGCATCGGATTGATCTCGAGAGCGGTGTCCCGCGTGATGCCGGCCTCGCGCAGGGCGTCGTGCACGCCCTCGAGGCGCAGTCGGCTCGTCGCGGTGGCCACCGCGGAGTCGTCGTCGGCGCCGATCACGGCGATGCGGGTGGCCCCGCGGGAGAGCACGTGTCTGGTCGCCTCGGCCGCCGCGCGCCGGCTGTCGATGCGGACGTGATCGGCCCGGTTTTGCTCGACCTCGCCGAGCACGACGAGAGGGGGCAGGCGGTCGGCGTACTTCAGCACGCTGTCCTCGAGGCGGATGGGGTTGAGGATCAGCCCGTCGACCAGGTGAGCGCGCGCTCGGGAGACGAGCTCGCGCTCGCGCTCCGGGTCGGTCGCCGTCTCTTCGATCTGCACGGCGAGGCCGCGCTCGTGAGCAGCCTCGACGAGGCGGTGCACGAGCTCGGCCGAGAACGCCGTCGCGAGGTCCGGGAGCGCCACGGCGATGATTCCCGAGCGTCCCTTGCGCAGCCCCCTGGCGTTGAGGTTGGGGACGAAGTCGAGCTGCGCCATGGCCGCGTCGACCTTGCGCCGGGTCTCCTCGCTCACCGCGGTCGTGCCGGTGACGACGTTCGAGACGGTCTTGGGCGAGACCCCTGCGAGCGCCGCCACGTCCTTCATCGTCGCGCGGGGCGGCGGCATCGCTGTCATGCGGTCAGCCTAGCGACGGAGGGGCGGCCCGCTTCGTACATCGATGTACTCCCCGGAGTGCTGGCTACTATGGCGCCATGACGATCGAACGCAACTGGGCCGGCAATCTCACGTACCGGGCGTCACGGATCGAGCATCCGTCGTCGATCGCCGAGCTGCAGGAGGTGTTCGCAGGCGGCGGGGCGATGCGGATGCTCGGCTCCCGCCACTGCTTCAACGACATCGCCGACACCGACGGGGTGCTCGTCGTGCTCGACCGTCTGCCCGAGGTGTTCGAGGTGAACGCCGCCCGTGACGCGGTGCGCGTCTCGGGCGGGCTGCGCTACGGCGACATCGGCCCGCGCCTCGCGGCCGAGGGCCTGGCGCTCGCGAACCTCGCCTCGCTGCCCCACATCTCGGTCGCCGGCGCGGTCGCGACGGGCACGCACGGGTCCGGAGACGCGCTCGGCTCGCTGGCGTCGTCCGTGCGTGCGCTCACCGTCGTCACGCCGGCGGGCGAGGTGCGTGCCCTCTCCCGTGGCGACGAGGACTTCGAGGGTGCGGTCGTGAGCCTCGGCGCGCTCGGCGCGGTGGTCGACGTGACGCTCGACGTGGAGCCGACCTACGACGTGGCGCAGCACGTGTTCGAGCATCCGTCCTGGGACGCGATCCTCGCGGACTTCGACGAGGTCACCGGCGTCGGCACGAGCGTCAGCATCTTCTCGACGTGGACCCGCACCGACATCGCCGACCAGATCTGGGTCAAGCAGCGTCATCCCGAGGCGCATGAGCTGCTGCGCGACGACCTGTTCGAACGGCTCGGCGCGGAGCCGGCCGCGAGCACGCGGCATCCGATCCTCGGCGTCGATCCCATCGCCTGCACGGACCAACTCGGCGTGCCAGGGCCCTGGTTCGAGCGCCTCGCGCACTTCAAGCTCGAGTTCACCCCGTCCGCCGGCGCGGAGATCCAGAGCGAGTATCTGGTGCCCCGGGCGGATGCCGTGGCCGCGATCCAGGCGGTGCGCACCCTCGCCGGGCAGATCGCCCCGCTGCTGCTCGTGAACGAGATCCGCACGGTCGCCGCGGACGACCTCTGGCTGAGCTCCGCGCACGGCACGGATGCCGTCGGCATCCACTTCACGTGGAAGCCCGACGAGGCGGCCGTCCGCGCCTTCCTCCCCACGCTCGAAGCACTGCTCCCGGCGACCGCCCGCCCGCACTGGGGCAAGGTGTTCGCGCTCGACCCCGCCGAGGTGCGCTCGCGGTACACGCGATGGGACGACTTCGCTGCGCTGGCCGCCCGCTTCGACCCCGAGCGTCGCCTCGTGAACCCCTACCTCGAGCGGCTCGGTCTGTAACGAGCACCCGGTGTTCTGGATTTCACCTTGTGTCCTCCAATCTGTTACCGGTAACATCCGAACCGTAGTGATCATCGCGGCCCGCCAGGGCCACCGGGCTCTCGTCGTGCGAGGCTCCGGCATCTCAAGGAGGAGAGTGCATGAACAGCATCGCGGTCATCCCGCTCAGTCCACACGGTCGCCCTGTCGCGGCCCGTCGTCCGGAGCGAGCCGTCCGGCAGGGGACCCCCCGACAGTCCCGCTGAGTCCGCCGGGAAAGCGTTCCGCCGAACCGCACCTCACGACCCCGCGACCCCACGACCCCACAAGGGACCGACGACCGTCTCGGTGATCCACCGCGGCGGACGAGTCGGTCGCATCCCCACCCTCGCCTGAGGTCCCCACCCGCGACGGCCTCCCTCTCTGAGAGAGCGCCGTCATCGGAGCGCGCCCGCGCGCCCTCGAGCGATCGATACACAAGGAGAACACCCGTGAAGTCCCAGCCCAGATCCGCCGATCGGCAGCGCCGCCGATCCCTCTCGCGCCCCGCCGCGCTGTGGGGGATCGCTGCCCTCCTCGCCTCGTCCGTCACCGCGGTGGCCGCACCCGGAGCGGCGGTCGCCGCCCCCACGAACTCCGTCTCCCACGGCGCCTTCGAGACCGGGGTGACGGTGACCGAGCCGCCCGCGGTTCCCGGCAACCTCCTGCCGGACGGCAGGTTCGTCTCCGACCTGGCCGGGTGGACCAACGTCCGCGGCGGCACGCTCGCCCTCGGCGATGATGCCGCCAGCGGCGCGCACGCCCTCACGGTCACCGGCCGCGAGAACACCCAGTCGGGTCCGTTCGCGAGCGTCGTCGACAAGATCGAGCTGGGTGCCACCTACCGGCTCACCGGCTCGCTCAGATACGACGAGGGCAACCCGACCCAGCAGTTCAACTTCACGTTCTGCCCCACGAACTTCAACGGCTGCGCCGACTACGGCCACACGTTCACGAAGGGTGAGTGGGGCACGTTCTCGCAGGAGTTCACCGCCGAGGCGAAGCACGTCGCGGCGGGATGGCTGTTCGTGGAGACGCCGTGGGGCTCCGGCGCGCTGCAGGACTTCTCGGTCGACGACGTCTCGCTGGTCAAGATCGCCGACGCGCCGGAGGTGCCCGCCTTCACGAGCCTCGAGAAGGTGCAGACCAAGCCCATCGGCGACCACAACCCTCTCGTCGGGCACAAATTCGGTGCGGACCCGCATCACCTCGTGTACAACGGTCGTCTCTACATCTACTCGACCGATGACACGCAGCAGTACGAGCTGAACAGCAAGGACGAGAACGGCCTGCCGACGCAGTCGAACGGCTACGGCGGCATCACCCGCCTGAACGTGATGTCCACGACCGACATGGTCAACTGGGTCGATCACGGCGCGGTGCCGATCGCTCGCGAAGGCGGTGCCGCACCGTGGTCCCGCAACTCCTGGGCACCGGCGGCCATCGAGAAGGACGGCAACGTCTATCTCTACTTCTGCGACAACGGAACCGGCACCGCCGTCGTCGTCGGCGGCTCGCCCCTGGGCCCGTGGACCGATCCGGTGGGCAAGAAGATCATTCCCGACACCGTGTCGCCCGACTACATCGCCGGAGGCGGGTTCCCCGCAGGCATGTGGCTGTTCGACCCCGAGGTCTTCATTGACGACGACGGACAGGGCTACCTGTACTTCGGCGGCAACTCGCAGATCGGCACCGCGCCGAACGTGCAGGGACCGCAGAATCCGAAGTCGACCCGGGTGGTGAAGCTGAAGGACGACATGGTCACCCTCGACGGCGACCCGGTCGAGATCGACGCCCCCGGCATCTTCGAGGCATCGAGCATCTTCAAGCGCGACGGCAAGTACTACTACTCCTACTCGTCGAACTTCCAGGTGAACGAAGTGCCCGGGCAGTATCCGTCGCGCGGGGGAATCGCCTACATGATGACCGATGACCCGATGACGCTCGGCTCGTCGGAGTATGCGGGTGTGGCGTTCCAGAACCAGGGCACGTTCTTCGGTGCGGGCAACGGCGGCAACAACCACTCCGACATGTTCAGCTACAAGGGCGAGACCTACTTCACCTACCACGCGCAGACGCGCGGGGCGGCGTGGGCGGAGGCTCTCGGCACCCCCGGCGCGACGCAGGGCTACCGCTCGGTGCACATCGACAAGCTCGAGTTCAACGACGACGGCACCATCAAGCCGATCGTCGGAACGCGCGCAGGCGTGGAGCAGGTCGAGAGCTTCGACCCGTACCGCACCTTCGAGGCGGAGACGCTCGCCTGGCAGCTCGGCATCGCCACGGCCACGACGGATGCCGTCTCGGTCGAGTTCCCCGAGCACAACGGGTCGGGGAACATGGTGCTCTCGAGCGTCGATGACGGAGACTTCTCGGGCATCGCGGGTGTCGACTTCGGCGCCGGCGCCCAGACGGTGTCGGCGACGGTGAAGCCGCTGGTCGCCGGAGGCAGCATCCAGGTGCGTCTGGATGACGTCGACGGTCCCGTCGTGGCGGAGATCCCTGTCGACGGCGCGGTCGGAGAGTGGGCGACGGTCGAGGCCGACGTCACCGGCGCCGCGGGCGAACACGATGTGTTCTTCGTCTTCGCCGGCGCCGAGGGCGCGGATGCCGAGACCGACCTGTTCGAGGTCGACAACTGGGCCTTCGCCCCGATCGACGACAGCCCCGAGGTGGAGCTGGAGGCTCAGCTCTCGGTCTCGAAGGTCGCAGCGGGTGGTTCTGTCACCGTGACCGCCACCGGCGTGACGGCGGACGAGGTCGAGATCGGCATCGAGAGCACCTACCGCAAGCTCGCGACCGCGACCACCGCCGACGGGCGGATCGAAGCGACCGTGGTGATCCCCGCCGATACGACGGCGGGTGCGCACCACATCGTGCTCCGTGACGGGGAGACGGAGCTCGCACGACTGCCGCTCACCGTCGCCCGCGCCGACACCGGCGGCGGTACCGACGGTGGAACGGACGGTGGCACCGATGGCGGGACTGACGGTGGAACGGACGGTGGCACCGATGGTGGAACGGACGGCGGTACCGACGGTGGGACTGACGGTGGGACCGACGGTGGCACCGACGGCGGGACTGACGGCGGTACCGACGGGGGGACGGACGGCGGGACTGATGGCGGGACCGACGGCGGCATCGACGGCGGCACCGACGGCGGTGGCCCCGGTACCCCGTCGACAGGCGGTGGCACGTCGACCGGCGGTGGTCCGTCCACCGGCGTGGGTACCGGCAGTACCCTCGCGAACACCGGAGGGGACGCGGGTGCGTCGCTGACGGCGGCGTCGCTCGGCGCTCTTCTCCTGGCGCTCGGATCCGGGGTCTGGATCCTGCGTCGCAGAGGCCGCTCGGTCGTGAAGGCCGAGTCGGAGTGAGGCGCGGTCGCCGCTTCCCCGCGGCGACCGACCTCGGGAGCCCGCCTCCTCCTGCTGCCCCCAGAGCAGGAAGGGGCGGGCTCCTCGTCCCTCGGCGAGGAGGGCCCGCCTGTCGTGCGTCCGCCGGCACTCGCCGGCAGATCCGATCAGCGGATCGACACACGCAATCGTGCGATCTACGCGTGCGCGCCCCGATTGCACGGCCGTGCCTGTTCTCGGTAACATCTCTGCAGGCGGGACCGACGGAGGTGCGCATGCCCAACCTCGGCTCGGACAAGCCCGGCCTCCGTCACGTGGCAGACCTCGCGGGTGTCTCGCACATGACCGTGTCCCGGGTGCTCAACGATCACCCGAACATCAAGCCCGACACGAAGCGCCGCGTCCTCGAGGCGATCGAAGAGCTCGACTATCGCCCCAACCTCGTGGCCAGGGCGCTCGCCACCCAGCGCACGCGCCGGATCGGCGTCATCGTCGAGAGTGCGGTGGCGCACGGGCCGACCAGCATCCTGCGCGCGGTCGAGCTGTCCGCCCGAGCGGCGGGGTACTCGGTCACGCCGGTGGCGCTGCACGAGGGCGACGCCCTGTCGCCGCAGGAGGCGGTCGACCATCTCGTCACGCAGGGCGTCGATGCGCTGTGCGTGATCGCGCCGCGCTCGTCGTCGGTGGCCGCGCTCCGCCGCATCGCGATCACGGTGCCGATGCTCGTCGTCAAGGCCGACGCCGACCCCACGTTCCTCACCGTCTCGATCGACCAGCACGCCGGCACGACCCTGGTCGTCGACCATCTGGTCGCGCTGGGCCACCGCGACATCCTGCATCTGGCGGGGCCCCTCGACTGGCTGGACGCCAGGGCCAGGGAGCGCGCGTTCCACACCAGGGCGAAGTCGTGGGGCATCCGCGAGCGCCCGATCGTCGTGGGCGACTGGTCGGCCGACTTCGCGTACGACTTCGCGAAGGGGCTCACCCGGCTGCCCGAGTACACGGCGATCTTCGCCGCCAACGACGACATGGCGATCGGCCTCGTCCACGGACTGCATGACCGAGGGTTCGAGGTGCCGACCGACCTCAGCGTCGTCGGATTCGACGACATCCCCCTCGCCCGGCACTTCCTGCCGCCGCTCACGACCGTGCGTCAGGACTTCGGCTCCCTCGGCGCCTCCGTCGTCGAGATGCTGCGGGCGGCGATCGAGGGCCGCGACATCCCCGCGCTCACCCGCATCCCGACGGAGCTGGTGCCCCGGGCCTCGTCCGCCGCCCCCCGGGAGGTGCGATGACCGCCGACCGAGCCCCCGAGCCGGTCGTGCGTCTGGAGAGCATCACGGTCGAGTTCCCCGGTGCGCGCGCTCTCGACGGCGTCGACTTCCGGCTCTTCGCCGGCGAGGTGCACGCCGTGATGGGCGAGAACGCGGCCGGCAAGTCGACGCTGGTCGGCGTGATCACGGGAACCCATGCCCCGGATGCCGGGTCGGTTCTCGTCGACGGCGAGCCGCGCCGCTTCTCCGGCGTCGCCGACAGCCGCGCCGCGGGCATCGCCACCGTCTTCCAGGAGGCGCAGCTGAGCCCGAACCTCAGCGTCGCCGAGAACGTGATGCTGGGCCGGGAGCGCCGAGGGCGCTTCGGGATCGACTGGCGCCGTACGAGGACGGACGCGGCCGAGGCGCTGGCCTGGCTGGGGCTCGAGGATCTCGATCCGAAGACGCCCCTGTCGCTGCTGACCCCTGCGCAGAAGCAGCTCGTGGCGCTGGCTCGGGCCGTCGTCGACGAGCCGAGAGTGCTGGTGCTGGACGAGCCGACGTCGAGTCTCGACGTCGCGGAGGTCGCGACGCTGATGCGCGTCATCCGTGGGCTCCGCGCGCGGGGCGTGGCGATCCTGTTCATCTCGCACTTCCTCGAGCAGGCGTTCGCGATCAGCGACCGCATGACGGTGCTGCGCGGGGGGAGAAGGGTGGGCGAATACGCCACCCGCGACCTGGACCGCGCGGATCTCATCTCGAAGATGCTCGGCAAGGACATCGAGAGCCTCAGGGCGCTCGGATCCGAACGCAAGGCGCACCACTACGCCTCCGATGGGCAGCCCGCCCTGCAGGCGTCGGATCTGGGCCGCCGCGGCGAGCTCGAGCAGATGGACATCGAGATCCAGCGGGGTGAGATCGTGGGCCTCGCGGGGCTGCGGGGGTCGGGGCGCACCGAGGTGGCCTCGCTGCTGAGCGGCACCGTGCGCGCAGACAGCGGCGTGCTCTGGATCGACGGAGAGCAGGTGCAGCTGCGCAGCCCCTCGGTGGCGCTGCGGCATCGGATCGCGCTGTCGGCGGAGAACCGCGGCACGCACGGGATCATCGGCGAGCTCACGGCCAGGGAGAACATGATCCTGTCGCTGCAGGCGCTGCGCGGCTGGTCGAGGCCGCTCGCGCCGGCCGAGGCGTCGGCCCTCGTGGAGACCTATGTCGAGGCCCTGCATCTCGATCCGGCCGATCTCGATCGACCGGTCGGCGTGCTCTCGGGCGGTACGCAGCAGAAGATCCTGCTCGCTCGGGCGCTGGCCGTGCGCCCGCACGTGCTGATCCTCGACGAGCCGACCCGGGGGATCGACATCGCCGCCAAGGTCGACGTGCAGCGGCGGATCAGCCAGCTGGCGGGAGACGGGGTCGCGGTGGTCTTCATCTCGTCGGAGCTCGAGGAGGTCGTGCGGCTGAGCGATCGCATCATCGTGCTCAAGGACCGCGAGAAGATCGGCGAGCTCAGCAACGGACCGGGTGTGACGGTCGACACGGTCGTGGAGATGATCGCCGCGGAGCTCGGCCACAGCGTCGAACTGTGATCGGTAACAGAATCGTTAGACACCGAAACCGTTGATTTGAGGAACACCTCTTGTGTTCCAGAAATTGTTCCCGGTAACATCACGGCAGGACACGCGATATCGCGGTCCTGCAATCACGACAGGGACCACGGCGGTCCATCGTTGCCGGAGTGACTACCGGCGTCTCGAAGAGGAGAGAAAATGTCCGCGAAGAAGCGCATCCGCATCGCGTTCGGCCTGGCAGCAGTCGGCGCACTCACCATCGGCCTCGCGGCCTGCTCGACCGGAGACTCCGGGGAAGAGGGCGCAGGTTCCGACGGTGTCACCACCGTCGGCTTCGTCGCCGTCGGACCCGAGGGCGCCTGGCGTGAGGCCAACGAGCAGAACATCCAGGACACGTTCACCGAGGAGGCCGGGTACGACCTCAAGTACGCCCCGGCCACCAACCTCGACCAGAAGTCGCAGATCGACGCGTTCACGTCGTTCGTCGATGAGGGCGTCGACGTGATCCTGCTGTCGGCCACCGAGGCCTCCGGCTGGGAGGACTCCCTCAAGCGTGCGCAGGAGGCCGAGATCCCGGTGATCCTCCTCGACCGCGGTATCGAGCCCGACGACGACAGCCTGTACGTGACCCGCATCGCCCCCGACAACGTCGAGGTCGCGAAGGAGGTCGGCGCCTGGGCCGCCGCCACGTTCCCCGACGGCGGCAACTACGTCGTGCTCGAGGGTCCCGCCGGCGTCGGCGTCGTGAACGAGCGCAACGAGGGCTTCGATGAGGGACTCGCCGGTTCGTCGCTGAAGAAGCTCGACGCGCAGACCGCCAACTGGTCGGCCGAGGAGGGCAAGAGCGTCTTCGAGACCATGCTCAAGTCGTCGGGCAACGACATCCAGCTCGTGTTCGCGCAGAACGACGAGATGGGACTCGGCGCGGCGCAGGCCGCCGAGGAGGCCGGCCTCGTCGTGGGCACCGACGTCAAGATCGCCACGATCGACGGCACCAAGAACGCCATGACGGCCCTCGCCGACGGTGAGCTCAGCTACGTGCACGAGTACAACCCGCTGTTCGGCGACACCGCTCTCGACGTGGTGGAGAAGACGCTGGCCGGCGAGGACGTCGACTCGTACATCGTCGTCCCGAGCGAGGCGTTCGACTCCGCCGAGGCCGCGCAGGCCGTGCTGGCAGACCGCAAGTACTGATCGAGAACCGACCCCGACGCCGGAGGGATCCGGCAGCGAGTCCGGGTGGCGCAGCGTCTGCGCCAC